>NZ_DAXETW010000117.1:0-23167 GCF_051155795.1 Longibacter sp. | reverse complement strand
GCACTCACAGAAGGCTTTACGCTCGGAGCCTATCGGTTCGTGCAGTACAAAACGGACGATGACTCGTCGCCGTCCATCGACCTGTGCGTTCATCACGCAGAGGGAGCGGATCGCGAGAGTATCGACCGCGGGGCCCGGCGCGGCGTGCACCTGGCCCAGGCGACGTGTACGGCGCGGGATCTCGTGAACCTGTCGCCGAACGACAAGACGGCGCGCGCCTTCGCCGACCGAATCCAAGCCTCCGGTGAGGCGCATGGATACGACGTAGAGGTCTGGGACACCGAGCGCATCCGCAAAGAGGGATTCGGCGGACTGCTGGCCGTGAACCTCGGGTCTGTGGAGCCGCCGACCTTCTCCGTGTTGCAGCACCGGCCGGACAATCCCAAGAACCGGCGCCCGATCGTTCTCGCTGGGAAAGGCGTCGTGTTCGACACCGGCGGTCTTTCGCTAAAGGACACGAAAGGATCCATGGATCTGATGAAGTCCGACATGGCCGGCGCCGCATCCGTCGTCGGCGCCTTCGAAGCGCTGGCCGATCTCGACGTCCCGCTCCACGTGATCGGACTCATTCCCGCTACCGACAACCGGCCCGGCGAGAATGCCTACGTACCGGGCGACGTCATCACCATGCACTCCGGCGCCACCGTTGAAGTCCTCAACACGGACGCCGAGGGGCGCCTCCTTCTTGCCGATGCGCTGTCGTACGCCCGTCGTTTCGACCCCGAACTTGTGGTCGACATGGCGACGCTCACAGGCGCACAGGTCGTTGCCCTCGGTTCCGAGGCGGCTGCCGTCATGACCAATGAAACCGACGGCTCGGCCGAACGACTATATGCCATCCAGCGCGCCGGCGAACGAAGTGGGGAGCGCGTCCACCCGCTCCCCATGTACGACGACTATAAACAGCACCTCGACTCGACCGTCGCCGACATCAAAAACGTTGGTGGACGCGAGGCCGGATGCATCACTGCGGGCAAGTTCCTGGAGCACTTCGTCGACTTCCCGTGGATGCACATTGATCTTGCCGGTCCGGCCTTCCTTTCGACCGCAAAGCCCTACCGGCCGGTCGGAGGCACCGGATTCGGGGTCCGATTGCTGCTTTCTTACCTGGAAAATTATGCGACCACACGATCATGAGCGTGTGCTATGTTCAGGGTGAGGCTGGCCGCACCGCAGGGCAGGGGCGTGGGACCGGTGGGCACAGCGCTTGCACGCTCACCGACCGGTAGACCGTCCCCTCCGGCGGCCGACTCCATCACCGCGCCTCGCGCGCTACGTTTTTCGCCGAACTCACCGTGCCACTATGCCCATTCAGCGACCCACGTACCAGCGACCGGATCCGAGCCATGCATCAGACGGGGAACGTACCCGCCTGGCGATCACGATGGGGGATCCGAACGGAATCGGCCCGGAGGTGCTGCTGAAATGCCTCCACGATCCGGAACTGACGTCCAACATGGCACCGGTCGTCATCGGGTCGGCCCACGTCCTCCGCGTCCATGCCGACACGCTCGGCTACTCAGATCTCACGATTCACACCGTCTCCGATATCCCGGATGACGTGCCGGAAACGGGCGTCACCGTCCTGGATGTGACGGGGGACACAACCCCGGAGGTGTCCTTCGGCGACGTGACGGCGTCCGGAGGCACGCTCGCCATGGCAGCCGTGGATCGAGCCGTGGATGCCTGCCTTAGCGGTGACGTGGCGGCGATGGTTACGGCTCCGATTTCGAAGGATGCGATCGCGAAAGCCGGCTTCACGGTGCCCGGCCACACGGAGTTCATTGCCAAGAAAACGGGCGGACAACAGCCAACCATGATGATGGTCGCGGGGACTCTCCGCGTTGGACTCGTGACGGCGCACATTCCGATCTCGCAGGTTGCGGATGCCGTCACCGAGGCCGCGATCCGGCAGAAGCTGGACGTCATGGTGGAAGCGCTGGCTCAGGACTTCGGCATCCCCGAGCCGCGCGTGGGTGTGCTCGGACTCAATCCGCACGCGGGAGATGGCGGCGTGCTGGGATCGGAAGAGAAGGAGATCATCGAACCGGCCGTGCAGAAGGCGCGTGCCGATGGCATCGACGTTCACGGCCCGCTGCCCGCCGATGGGTACTTTGCAACGCAGCTCAATCAGGGCTACGACGCGGTTCTCGCCATGTATCATGACCAGGGACTGGTCCCGTTCAAGGCACTGGCGTTCGACCGCGGCGTAAATTACACGGCCGGACTCCCCATCGTGCGGACGTCACCGGATCACGGCACGGCGTACGGGATCGCCGGACGTGGCATGGCGCTCCCGGGCTCGATGCGGAGCGCCATCGAGGAAGCCGTCGCCATCGCCCGCCATCGGGCAGCGACGATGCCAGCGTGACTTATTCCGGCCTGAGCGATCGACCGGCGCGCACCGCACGGATGCAGAAGGGTCGACGGGCTGCGGCGGGCTTACGGGTTACCTTATAGAGAGACAGGGCGGCGTATCCATGTGCGTTTGTCCACAGGAGGTAGCAACGCGCGGTCGGTGGCGCGGACGCCTGTGATCGGATGACACGTGATCTCTCTAATGGATTTCGCCGCCATGTCCTTCCCTGCCTTTCGCCTCCTCCCGGGTCTCCTCGCCTCGCTTGCCCTGCTGGCGTCGGGGTGCCAGCTCACCGGCCCTCTCCGCGCACCGGACCCGACCCTTGCCGACGTCAATGAAGCCATGGCGGGAGAAACGGTGCGGTTGCACCGGGCCGGGTCGTCGGGGTATGAAAAGGTCTCGCAGGTAAGCCTTTCGGCCGACTCCGTATACTACGTTCCCGGGATGATCCGACCCTATGAATCCTACGACGGCCCCGTCCGGCAGATGCCGATCGAGGCGATCGACTCTCTTCAGGTGAAGTTTAATGGTGGCGGTGGTGTCGTCGGAGGCCTTGTCGGCGCGGCTCCAGGCATTTTCACTACCGCGGACGCGTACTCAACATCACGAAACTGCGAGAGCATCAGCTGCGGCCTGTCGAGCGGGATTGCGCAGAGCATGGGCATCGCACTGACGTTCGTCGGGTTGGGCCTCGGCGCTCTGATCGGGAATGCTGTGGACGTTGACGTGCAGACCGTGTACCGTCGTCCCATCGACCCGTACCTTCGCTAGCAACCGGAGCATGCGACCGTGAACGATCCCTACAAGGTGCTAGCAGAGGTGTACGATGCGGTCATGGATCACGTCGATTACGACCGCTGGGCGCGCTACCTGAACGCGTGTCTCCGTGCGCACGATGAATCCGTCTCGTCCATTCTGGAGCTCGGGGCCGGCACGGGGTCACTGGCGGTTCGCCTTCAGCCGATGGGCAACTACCGGTATGTGATGACGGACGGTGCCCCGGCCATGGTGAGACAGGCACGCCAGAAGGTCGACGAGGCGAGCCTACCCATTCGATGCGATGTGGCGAGATTCACGACGGTAACGCTGCAGGGGCTCGGACGCAGGGACGGCTTCGATGCGATCATTCTGGTATACGACGGCTTGAACTACCTGACGAAGATCGACGAGGTCCGCCTCTGTCTGGAACGCATACGAAGATGCCTTCGCCCGGGAGGACTGGCAGTCGTCGATCACGCCACCCCCGCGAATTCAGAGGATCACGACCGAGAGTTCTTCGATCGCGGGACGGTCGGTGGCACCTCCTATGTGCGCGCCTCCCGGTACGATGCCAGCACCGGGCTGCACCGGAGTACCTTCGACATCGTTCACGACGGGCAGCACTATCAGGAGGAGCACGTGCAGCGCCCCTACGCGCCCGCTGCCATCGAAGCCGCCATTGAAGCAAGCGGGCTATACGTTTCTGCCGCCTACGACGGATTTACGTTTGACCCGGCCCATGAGCGAAGTCACCGTGTCCACTGGCTCCTCGAAAGAAGGGAGCCGTAGACACGGCGCGGGAAGGGAGATTGGCGGTGCCGGCGCCCGTGTCTCTACGCATAGACGCCGGATGAAACGTAGGTCGTCGCCATTCGCCGGCGCATGCTGTTACGCATCCGATCGTTTTCCGACTTCCCCCGGGTCTCTTTCCCGATCGCCTTGACCGTGGTAAGGATAATTACCACCTTGCCCCGTGTCCGTCCATTGATTCTTCGTCCCGTCGCAGCGCATGATCAGCTTCAACAACGTGTCCGTGTCGTTCGACCTTCCGAACGGAGAGTCTCGAACGGTGGTCGAAAACGTGTCGATGGATCTGGGACGGTCGGACATGGCCTATCTCATCGGACCCACGGGTAGCGGGAAAAGCACGCTGCTGCGTCTTCTTTACATGGATCGCTTCCCGGACGAGGGCGTGGCGCAGATCGGCGACTACCGGTCGGATCTGATCGATCGCAGTGAGATTCCGTACCTGCGCCGGTCGCTCGGTGTCGTCTTCCAGGACTTCCAGTTGTTACCCGATCGCAGTGCCTACGACAATGTCGCGTTTGCACTGTATGCGACCGGGAAAAAACGTTCAGAGGTAAAGTCCCGAACCATGAAGGCGCTCACGCGGGTCGGGCTTAATCACAAACGGAGCAATTTCCCCCACGAGCTCTCCGGCGGCGAACAGCAGCGGGTGGTGATCGCGCGGGCGATTGCCAACGATCCGTGGGTCCTCCTGGCCGACGAGCCGACTGGAAACCTCGACCCGGTGGTGGCCGACGAGATCCAGGAGTTGCTCGTAAGTCTCCACCGTCAGGGAATGACGCTCATGATGGCAACGCACGACTATCGCCTCGTGAAGAAATATCCGGCGCGGACGTTCGCGCTTATGAATCGCCAGTTGATCGAGATCGACCCGGAGTCCCTGTAACCGGAGTCCCTGTAAACCGCCAGAGGCTGGCGCGATCGAGAGGGACCTCGCGCTCGATCCCACGAACGGTGTTTCCAATTTAGCACGCAAGAGGCGATCATGAATCGAATCCTCGATCCGGCCGTCCGCCTGTACGATACGCTGGATCAGAAGTGGGAGGGGACCCGATCGCGCCGCGTGACCGGCAATGTGCTCCTCGTGAGCTTTTTCGCCAGCCTGATCATCATCGAGCTCAGCCGGCAGGGTCTTCTGCCCGGCGTCATGGGGACGCGCATCCCGACCAATCACTTTTACGCGATCGACGTTGCGTTCACGCTTTTTCTCGTCGTTGAGGTCGTCGGTCTCGTGTTCGGGCTTGCCACGAGTGTGGCGGATGCGTGCGGCAAGCAATTCGAGATCTTCTCGCTCATCCTGCTGCGCCAGTCGTTCAAGGAACTGGTCCATTTCTCCGAGCCCATCCAGTGGAAGCTGGATCCAGCCGGCGTTCTTTTTAGCATCCCAGATGCCGTGCTGTATGTCGTCGTAGATGCGACCGGTGCTCTGGCGATTTTCGCCATCATCTCGGTGTACTACCGGATGCAGCAACACCGGCCGATCACCGACACCGATGCGGAGCAGGCGCGCTTCGTTGCAGCCAAGAAGCTACTGTCCGTGACGCTCCTGGTTATTCTGGCAGGTCTCGGTGTTGTTACCGTGTTCGACTTTGTCATCTACGGTCATACCCTCGCGTTCTTCGACACGTTCTACACCGTGCTGATTTTCAGCGACGTGCTGATCGTGTTAATCTCGCTGCGGTACAGTGTCACGTATCATGTCGTCTTTCGAAACTCCGGGTTCGCAGCCGCCACGGTCATGATCCGGCTGGCGCTGGCCGGTCCCCGTCTCGTGGATGCCGCCATCGGCATCGTGGCGGCGGGCTTTGCCGTCGGCCTTACGGCTGCCTACAACAGCGTCGCACCGGCCGTCGAACAGTCACGGCAGCGAAACGTCGCGCGGAAGGGCCTCGGCGAAGAGTCGGGGGCACCTCCGCCGCCGGGAGACATGGCGCGCGGCGCCGACTCCGGAACGAAGGAGGACGTGGTGGAACCGGACCTGAACAAGGAATCCCAGACGAACGAGGCCGGAGGAGACCCGCCGGCGTGATGCACACGGCCGCCGATTCCCTCCCGGATACGACCCCCCCTCCAGCCTCCGCGTAATCGTGTCCCCCGCAGGTCGTCTCCGTATCGCCGCCCACAGATTGGATTCAGGTGCGCGCCACGGTGCTTGCACCGGGCGTCTCCAGTTCCTACATTACAAAGATGTAATCAGCGAGCGGCCGATGTGGTACCGGGTGCTTTCGGATTTGCACCTCACCACGGCAGTTTGTGTCATCGTGAAGGCGTGGGAGCGGTCACCGCGCTGCGCCTTCGTGCTTACTATCGGACGGTTGTCCACAGGTCGCTTGTCGTCCACGCGTTTATCTTTTGCCCTCGGCGCATTCGGTGCCATCCGTACGCCACGCGTCTTGTCTTCGGATCGGCGGTTCTTCGGTACAACCACCGCCGCGGTGCCGGTTGCATCTTCACCCAAGGTATTCTCGCTACGTCAACCTCTATGCTTGAGTTACTCGAATCGGCCATCGGTGTCCTGGAACAGCTTGTCTGGAGTGAAGGGGTTCCGACGGGGACCGGAAACGACATTCCGTGGGTCGTCATCTTGCTCCTCGGGGCCGGGCTCTACCTCACGTTCCGGCTCGGATTCATACAGTTTCGCCGTCTGGGACACGGGTTTGCCGTGACGACAGGCAAATACGACGACCCCGACGAACCGGGCGACGTGCCGCACTTTCAGGCGCTGACGACCGCTCTGTCTGCCACCGTCGGCATCGGCAACATCGCCGGCGTCGCCCTGGCGATCCACTGGGGAGGCCCCGGTGCGCTGTTCTGGATGTGGATTACCGCCCTCCTCGGGATGGCCACCAAGTACAGTGAGGTGACCCTTGCGCAGTACTTCCGCGACGTAAACATCGGAGGGGAAGGAGAGACGAAGAGCTGGCTCGGGACGGTGTCCGGCGGCCCCATGTATTACATCGAAAAAGGTCTGGGCTCCGGATGGACCTGGATGGCGATCTTCTTCGCCGTCATGCTCATGATCACGTCGTTCCTGACGGGCAATGCCGCACAGGCTAACACCGTCACGGATACCATGATGACGTATAGCGACTGGTTCGGAATGGACCCGGTCACGTTCAAGTACGTCGTCGGCGCGGTGGTGGCTGCCATCGTGGCGGTTGTGATTATCGGCGGCGTGACGCGGATCGGGCGCGTGACGAGCATCGTCGCCCCCGTCATGGCCGGCATTTACGTGCTCGGCGGGCTGCTCATCCTCGCCCTCAACGCGTCCGATGTCCCCGCAGCCTTCGGCTCGATCTTCACCGAAGCGTTCAACCCGACATCCGGCGTTGCCGGCACCGGGGCGGGCGTCTTCCTCCTTACGATGATGTACGGCGTCCGGCGCGGCCTCTTTTCGAATGAGGCCGGCCAGGGTTCTGCGCCGATCGCGCACTCCGCGGCGAAAACGGATGAGCCGGTCAGCGAGGGTGTCGTGGCGCTCCTGGAGCCGTTCATCGATACAATCATCGTGTGCTCCATCACGGGCCTCGTGATTATCGTCACGGGCGTCTGGGACGACGCCGTCCCCACACGGATGGATCTGAACGCGGGCGCCATCAGCTATCGGGTTCAAGGGGAAGCCGGCGTGATGTCCGGGGACGAGCCGCCGGCAGAGATTCCCGTCGTGAACGGAAACCCGCAGCTGCCTGAAGGCACGCCGGAGTTTGCCTGGAATGAGGCGGTGGTCCAGCAGTTCTACGTGTCCTGCGCCAACGACTGCGAGGTGGCGGACGACTTCGGCGCGGCCTTCGACGGCACGATCTACCCGGACCGCGAGGTTGCCATCTCGCGCGACGGCACCGAGTACACGGCGCTCTACGGCCCGGGCGTCGAAACCGGTGCGCCGCTCACGCAGCTTGCGTTTCAGCGCGGCCTTTCCCCGCTCGGGGACTGGGGCGGCGGCATCGTCGTGCTGAGCGTCCTCCTGTTTGCGATATCGACGTCGATATCCTGGAGCTACTACGGCGATCGCTGCGCCAACTACCTGTTCGGAGCGAAAGCTGTCATTCCCTACAAGGTCGTATTTGTGGGAATGAACTTTGTCGGCGCCATCGCCCCGCTGGCGACCGTCTGGACCATCGGCGACATCGCCCTCGGACTGGTCGTCGTGCCCAACCTCATTGCCCTCGTCGTACTCTCCGGCAAGTTGAAGGACATCACCGACAGCTACTTCGATCGGGAAGCCTGGCTCTCGAACGTGGAGCCGGCTCGCCGAGCCCGTGAGGCGCGGAAGGCGGCCAAGAAGCAGAAGCAGGAGCAAGACGGATAAGGGTTTCCGATCTACCTGTCAGCCCGGCCCGGCTCCTTCGCCCGAGGTGAAGAGGGCCCGGTTGCGGCACGGTTCGCCGGTCCCCTTCATTCAGACTCTCCGATCCGCATCCCATGTCTTCGCTGACCGTCGTCGATCATCCGATCCTGAAGCGCGACCTGACCGTTCTTCGCCGGCGTGATACGCCGCACGGCACGTTCCGCAAGACGGTGTCCGACGCCGCCGCCATCCTCGCCTATGAGGCCATGCGCGAGGTGAACCTGAAGGAAGAGACGATCGAGACGCCACTCGAATCGACGACCGGCTATGAGATCGCTGACGAGGTCATCGTCGTGCCGATCATGCGGGCCGGCCTCGGGATGGTCGACGGATTCGTACGGTTCATACCGGAGGCCCGGGTCGGTCACCTCGGCATGCAGCGCGACGAAGAGACGTACGATCCGGTCGACTACTACAGCAACATCCCGGACACGATCACGGAGGCGCAGGTCTTCGTCGTGGATCCGATGCTGGCAACCGGTGGAAGCGCGAGCTTTGCAATCGATCATCTCAAACGTCGCGGGGCCGATCGGATCCACTTTGCATGCCTCGTCGCCGCGCCGGAAGGCATCGAGCGGCTACAGGAAGACCACCCGGACGTCCCAATCGTAGCCGCCACGGTCGACCGCAAGCTGGACGAGAACGCCTTTATCCGACCGGGACTGGG
This sequence comes from Longibacter sp., assembly GCF_051155795.1. NCBI lineage: Bacteria > Pseudomonadati > Rhodothermota > Rhodothermia > Rhodothermales > Salisaetaceae > Longibacter > Longibacter sp. The sequence goes on along the minus strand of NZ_DAXETW010000117.1, from coordinate 14,227 downwards.
CGATGCCGGCGATCGAATCTTCGGCACGACCGACTGACAACGGGTCTCTGTCGTGCGATCGGGGCGCGGGCCGAGACGCTGTACCATGAGGGTGGACGCGCAGCCCGACGGAGTCAGACGCTACGTGCGGGAACCATACGGTTTCCACAGGTACCCCGGCCGCTCACCGCGGCAAGGCATTCACCGCGGCGACGCCTCTGCATTTCCGCACGGTCGATCTTTCCTCTCCATTGTTTTAGAAAACATGCGAGTACATCCCTATCTGGCAATCATTTTACTGGCCGTCGCGGGTTTCGGCATCGCATCGCCCGCCGGGGCGATGCAGACCGACGACGAGGTCGAGCTTGACGCCCCGTCCCTGATTCTGACGGGTGTGGCGTTCGACGTGGCCGTGGAGGGGGCAGGCGAGGCGAGCGCGTTAACGCTGCGCATCGGGGACGAATCGCACCCGCTTCAGCCGGGATCCAACCGGGGGAGGCTCCAGGCCAGCGACCTTCGCGTCCCGTCCAGCGGTTCGGAAACGATTACCGTGATTGACGGCAACGGGGCGGTCTTGGCTGAAACGACCTCGCGCGTCCTTCCCGGATGGATCTCGATTTTACCGCCCGTACTCGCGATCGCTATCGCGCTTGCCTTTAAGCGCGTCGTGCCCGCCCTTTTCTTCGGGGTCTTCGTCGGGGCTGTCCTCGCCGTCGAGCTGTCCCTCTCCGGCATCCTCCACGGCCTACTCGATACGATGCAGGTCTACGTACTGAAGGCGCTCGCTGACGAGGGACACGCGTCCATTATTCTCTTTTCCCTGATGATCGGGGGGATGGTTGGCATCATTTCGAAAAACGGCGGGACGCTGGGCATCGTCGACCGCATCACCACATATGCAAGCGATTCAAGACGCGGGCAGGTAGTGACCGGGTTGCTTGGACTCGGCATCTTTTTCGACGACTACGCAAACACGCTCGTGGTCGGCAACACGATGCGCCCCGTCACGGACAAGCTGCGCATCTCTCGGGAGAAGCTCGCCTACATCGTGGATTCCACAGCGGCGCCGGTTGCGTGCCTGGCGTTTGTTACCACCTGGATCGGCTACGAAGTCGGAATTGTCGGGACGGCTGTCGCCAACATCGAAGGGCTGACGATGTCCGCCTACGCGATTTTTCTTAACTCCATCCTCTACAGCTTCTACCCGCTGCTGGCGCTCTACTTCGTGTTCGTGGTCGCGAACTCGAAGCGGGACTTCGGACCCATGGCACGGGCGGAGCGCCGGGCTCGGGAGACGGGGCAGGTCCTCGCGGCCGGCGCAAATGTCGACGAAGCAGCCGGAAAAGGGGAGGAGCTGAGCCCCAAGGACGGCGCGCCGCGCTACGCGTTCAACGCCATCATCCCGGTCGTCGTGCTCGTCGTGACCGTCCTGGGTGGGTTATACTACACGGGTCTGTCGGCGGTATCGTCACCAGAGACGGCCACCCTCAGCGAAATCATCGGGGAGGCGGACTCCTACAAGGCGCTGATGTGGGGATCGCTTCTCGGGGTCCTGGTGGCGGCTGTGCTGTCGGTCGGCCAGCGCATCCTGACGCTGGAGGAGACGGTCGAGGCGTGGTATGCCGGCTTGAAATCCATGCTCTTCGCCATGATCATCCTCGTGCTTGCCTGGGCGCTCTCGGAGATCACCGTCGTGCTGCACACGGCGGAATACCTGACCAGCATCCTGGGCGACTGGCTACCGGCGGGCGCCGTGCCGGCGGTCGTCTTCCTTCTCGCCGCAGCGACGGCGTTTGCTACCGGTTCAAGCTGGGGCACCATGGGCATCTTGATGCCGCTCGTCGTACCGCTGACCTGGGCGGTCCTCGCGGCAAACGGCATGAACGAACCCACCCATTACCACATCCTCTACTCCTCCGTATCGTGTGTGCTCGCCGGGTCGGTCTGGGGCGATCACTGCTCGCCCATTTCCGATACCACGATTCTGTCGTCCATGGCGAGCGGATGCGACCACATCGACCACGTTCGTACGCAGCTCCCGTACGCGATGAGCGTGGGGCTGGTCGCGCTCCTGGTCGGCACGCTGCCGGCCGGGTTCGGCATGCCGTGGTGGGTTGGCCTCCTCATCGGCATGGCCATCCTGTCGGTGCTCCTGCGTGTGTTCGGGGAGGAAGTGGACATTGCCGACCCGGAGATCGAGCCTGCGCACGTCGCATGACATCGATGAGCAGAGCGGCCGGAGACGCAACGCGTATTCGTTAAAGAGGTAACCGGTCAAATGATCGACCGGCAGGGTGTCTCGCCCCAGGCTCATCGCTGGGAGAGATGTGCCCAAACCTGTTTCTCATTTGTGCAAACGTGAGCGTCACGCATGACCATCCTCATTCTCACGCTCGGGTCGCGCGGTGACGTGCAGCCGTACCTCGTGCTCGGACGGGGCCTCGAGGACGCGGGACACGACGTCACCATCAGCACAAGCGCGAGTTTTGCGTCCTTCGTCAGGAATCAAGGGCTCTCATTTCACGGCCTAACGGACGGATTCATCGACTTGATGCAGGCCGCGGCAACGGGAGAAGCCATGGAAGAGCTGGCGACCTTCCGGGGATTTCTACGCCACGCACCGCGTCTGTGGCGGGCGTCAACGAACCTCCAGCGAGAGCTCAATGATGACGCGTGGGACGCGGCACGGGCGGTCGACCCGGACCTAATCCTCTATCACCCCAAGATGTATATCGCACCGCATGTCGCGGAGCGGCTCCGGGTGCCGTGCGCGATCCCGTTCGTGATTCCGATGTGTGCGCCGACGAGCCGTTTTCCGAGCCCCGGTTTCCCGACGATCGACGTCCTGCCGGATCGGCTTGCGCGCGTCTACAACCGGCTGACGTATCTTTGTACCCGGGGTCTGACGCAGCTCGCAACGCGGGGCTTCGTCCGTCGCTGGCGTCGCTCGGTCGGGCTGGACGCGTCGCCGGAACGGACGTCGCTCTACCGTCAGCATACCGGAGCGCCGGTCCCGATCGTGTACGGGTTCAGTCGCCATCTCGTCCCGCGACCGCCGGACTGGCCCGCGCACGTTCGAATCGCCGGCCCCTGGCCGCTGGAGAAGACATCGGCCTGGTCGCCACCGGTCGATCTGGAGCGCTTCCTGGCTGACGGTCCGGCGCCGGTCTACGTCGGCTTCGGAAGCATGCGGGGGCGCGATCCGCGGGGACTGGCCAACGTTGTGATTCGGGCGCTTCAGGCCGCCGGCGTGCGCGGTGTGCTTTCCAGCGGGTGGGGCGGTCTTGAGGCGGAGGATCTCCCGGCGGACATGATCCGGGTAGACGACGTCCCGCATGACTGGTTGTTTCCCCGGATGCGCGCGGTGGTTCATCATGGCGGGGCGGGCACGACGCATACCGGGCTCCGCGCAGGGCGACCGACCGTTATTTGCCCATTTATGGCCGATCAGCCGTTCTGGGGGCGTGTCGTTCGAGATCGCGGACTTGGTCCGGCCCCCATCCGGCAGGTCGACCTCACCGTGACGAGCCTCGCGCGAGCCATCCGCCGGGCGATAAATGACCGAGCCATGCAGCGAAATGCCGCACGGATCGGCGCACGCATGCAGCAGGAAAAAGGCATTCGGCGCGCGGTGAACCTGGTGGAGACAGGGGCGAGGGACGCGAGGACCGTGTGAGACGAAAGGTTCGCGTTACGACGAACGCCGCAACGGCGGCGCACAAGATGAACCGGCCTTCTTTTCTTCTGACGTTTTGTTTATGCAGCGGCTGAACGGTCTTCTTCTTGTTCTCGCAGTCGGCCTCGGCGTTCTGGCGTCCGGCTGCTTCTCTGCCTCCCCCGATTTCCTGCACGCCCCCCCGTCGGTCCGGATCTATCGCTTCGACGATCCCGACACGGTCCAGCCTCGGGTCGGTGATCTATGGCTGGACGAGGACGAACTTCAAGCCGTGTCTCTCGATACCGTGTCGGTTGAGGTGCTCCGTGAGGACACGCTCTCCCGCCCACATCGCCGGATGGCGGTGCTGCACGTCGTGATGGAACAGCCAGTGGCTCAGCCTCGCGACTGGGATCGGGCACGGTGGCAGCGGGCGGAAGAGATCATGATGCGAGCGGGAGGTATCATCGGCGCCGATGCGATTCTGGTCCTGAAGGAGGAGGAGCGCTACGACGACTGGTCGGATCGTCGCCGGCCAATGTGGGAGGACGGGGAGGGTCGGCGGTCACATGCGCTGCGCGCCCTGGCAGTTCGGTACGACCGGTAACGCCGCCATTCGCGGCCCAATCCGCTCGAAGTTCACCCGTGGCCGGCCGTCCTCCCGTTGTACGTGTGCCCGATATCGGCTATTCTTTCGGTCTGGACGGCCCGGTCGACCCCGATCGCCACACCCATCGGCTCGGCCGCACGTGTGGTGGGTCGATGTACCTGGCACGGCGGCCGTCCCCTACTACGCCCTCATTTCTGAATCAACGCCTTCGTTTTATGCTTCTCGATGCCGACAATCGTCCATGGGGACGCTGGGAAGAATACCTCAATGAACCTGGTTATCGCGTCAAGCGCATCGTGGTGAACCCCGGTTCGCGTCTCTCTTTGCAAAAACACGAGCACCGGAAAGAGCACTGGGTCGTCGTTCGCGGGACCGGCATCTTCACGCGCAATGAAGAGGAAATCCGAGTGAGTGAGGGGGATACGTGCTTCATCGATGTCGGGGACGTCCACCGCATCCAGAACGATGGCGACGACTATCTCGTCTTTATCGAAACGCAAATGGGCCTCTGCATCGAAGATGACATCATCCGTCTTGAAGACGATTACGGTCGGGCGGAGTAGTCTTGCCACCGCGCTTAACCGGCCCGTTGGCGCGGCTTGACGGCTCGTTCACGCAGTTGACGGCACTCTGCGTTTGGAGGAGCGTTAGGATCTTTTGCATATAGACTATCTACCAGATCAATCGCCCATGGTACTCCCGATTTACACGTTCGGTCATGAGAAACTCCGCGAGGAGACCGAGCCGGTCGAGTCCGACTCGGAGGAGCTTCAGGAGCTCATCGACGACATGATCGACACCATGTATGCAGCGGCGGGAATCGGGCTCGCCGGACCGCAGGTGGGGCGCAGCGAACGGCTGTTCGTGATCGACGTCTCGCCGATGGCCGAGGAGATCGAGGACGCGGGCCAGGAGGTGCCGCCTCAACCGATGGTGTTTATCAACCCCGAGATCGTCGCGGAGAGTGAGGTGACGACCGACTACGAAGAGGGATGTCTCTCCATCCCCGACGTACGAGAGACCGTGACACGCCCTGAGGCGATCCGCATCCAATACCTCGACCGCGATTTCGAGAAGCAGGAGCGGGAGGTGGGCAGCATGCTCGCCCGGGTCATTCAGCACGAGTTCGATCACCTGTTCGGCGTTCTTTTCACCGACCACCTCGGCAGCTTCCGTAAGCGAATGGTTCGCCGGTCGCTCCGGAAGATTGCCAATGGCGAGGTCGACGCCGATTACCCGCTGGTTACCGCCGAGGGCGAACGGGTGTAACGGCGCGGCATTCCGGACATAGCGGCAGCCGATAATCGACGGGACGGTCCGGATTCAACCGGCGGATTATGCTACCACGTGAGACCCTTCGACAGGTCTACGACCGCATCGGTCCGTGGCAGGACGCGCAGTCCTTCTACGAGGCGCCGGCGATCGACCGGCTGCTCGACCACGGGGAATTCGGCCGTGCGAGTTCCGTTCTTGAGGTCGGTTGCGGGACGGGAACGCTGGCCCGCCAACTGCTTGCGGACCGGTGTCCGGAAACGACCACGTACGAGGCCGTCGAGTTGAGTCCCGTCATGGCCGATCTGGCGCGGCAGCGTCTGGAGCCCTGGAAGGACCGGGTTCGGATCCAATGCACAGCGGGCGCTCCGCCACTCGACTGCCCCGATGGCTCTGTTGACCGCATCGTGATGGCGTACGTGCTGGACCTGATGCCCGAGTCGGAGGTTCGGTGGCTGTTGCGAGAAGCACGTCGTGTGCTCCACCCGGGCGGCTTTCTCTGCACGTGCGGGCTGGCGCCGGGCCAGAGTCGCCTGGGCCGGCTCGTGGAGTCGCTCTGGCGAACCGTGTTCGCGATTCGCCCGTCGCTCGTGGGCGGCTGCCGGCCCCTGAACGTGAGGCCGCTTCTGGGTTCTGACTGGACGGTACAGCACCACGACCACGTCCGTGCGTACGGCATCACCTCGGAAGTTCTGGTAGCGTCCCCGCATCGTTCAAGCGAATCCTCGTCTCTGTGAACCCACCCCGTATCCCGGCCGTGAGCAGTTTCTCCTCCCCGCGGGCGCTTCGATTTGCATGCGCCGTCGTTGCTCTTGTGAGCGTGGGCCTTCTATTTGGCGGCTGCCAGGATGCGTCATCTTCGAAAAGCGTGCCGGGGGAAAACGAAACGCCCGTCATTACGACGACGATTCCGCCGCTGGGGATGATTCTTGAGCCGGTGGCCAAGGGGCGGTCGACCGTTCGGGTCTTGCTCGGCCCGGGCGACTCGCCGCACACGTACGAGCCGACACCGTCGGACGTCCGGGCCGTGTCCGGCAGCCTCCTGCTGATGCACACCGATCGGCATCTGGACGGGTGGGTCGCGACGCTCCCGGCCGAACGGACCGTCGCCCTCGCACCGATGGTACCGTCGTCCGAAAGGCTCGCGATGCCGCCGGGCGATGGCACCGATTCCACGCGTGCCGGACACGAGCACGGGCAGATGGATCCGCATTTCTGGACATCCCCCGTGACCGTTCGCAGCATCCTGCCGGCTCTCGCCGATACGCTGTGCGCCGCCGATCCGGCCGGATGCACGCAGTATCGAACCAACGCCGAGGCGATGGCGACGAACCTGGAGGCCCTGGATGTCCAGATCGCGTCCCTGTTGCAACCCGTTCAGGGTGCGCGCGTCGTCCTGTCGCAACCGTTCTTTCGCTACTTCCTGCATCGCTACGCCCTCGAGGTGGCCGACATCGTCGAACCCCTGCCCGCGAAGGAGCCATCCCCCCAGCAGATCTCCCGACAGATCCGTCGCCTGCAGCAAAACGGCGCTCGCGTCCTTTTCACGCAGACCCAGCTTCCGGACCGGTCCGCTCGCGCCGTCGCCGACGCGGCGGGGCTCTCAACGGTGAACCTCGATCCGCTCGGCGGGGTGGAGGGGCGCGCCACGTACGGAGAGCTGCTCCTCTACAACGCCCAGCGGATCCTGTCGAGTCTCCGGCCTGAACCCACGCCCGCGTCGCAGCGTTAAGCCTCCTTCCGTCCGGGAAGGGTCGCTCTCCTCCCGTTCTTCCGATTGCGCCCGTGCCTCTATGCCCGCCCCCGCCGTCAGCGTCAGCGATCTAACCGTCCGCTTCGGGGACCATCGGGTACTGGACGATATCACGTTTGAGGCGCATCAAGGCGACTTCGTTGCGGTCGTCGGCCCGAACGGGGCAGGGAAAACGACGCTCCTAAAAGTTCTCCTCGGACTGGCCTCACCGGACAGTGGGATCGCCCGCGTCTTCGGGAAGCCACCGCGCGAGTCGGATCCCGGCGTCGTCGGCTATGTCCCGCAGATCAAGACCCTGGACCGATCCTTCCCGGCGCAGTCGATCGAACTCGTCGTATCAGGTCTGTATGAGCACTGGCCGTTCAACCTGTCGGCCGAGGATCGTGAACGCGCACTGGAGGCCCTGCGGCAGGTGGACGCCGAAGATCTGGCGGAGCGCGCCCTGTCGCGTCTGTCCGGCGGGGAGTTACAGCGGGTCTACCTGGCTCGCAGCCTGATCCGGACACCGCGCGTCGTCATCCTCGATGAGCCCGCCACCGGCATCGACGTCGTCGGCTCGACGGATCTTTATGAGCTGCTCGACGACTACCAGGAGACGCATCAGGCGACGGTCCTGATGGTGACGCACGACTGGAACGCAGCCTATCATCACGCCACGCACGTGCTGCTGCTGGATGGGCGACAGGTCGGCTACGGCCCACCGGAAACCGCGTTGAAGGAAGAATGTCTGCGCGAGGCATTCGGCCACATCGGACACGCCCACGCCATGATGATCGGAGACCGCCATGAGTGAACTGCTCGACGCGTTTCAGCTGGCCTTTATGCAGCGCGCGATGGTGGCGAGCGTCGTCGTCGGAGCCCTGGCGAGTTACTTCGGCGTTTTCGTGGTTCAGCGCCGGCTGAGTTTTCTCGGCGTCGGGCTCTCTCACGCGGCCTTTGGCGGTGTGGCTCTGGGCCTGCTGCTTCAGGTCGATCCGATGTGGGTGGCACTCCCCTTCACCGTGGTCGTCGCGCTCGGCATCAATGTCGTCACACACCGCGGGGATATCGCCGGCGATACTGCGATCGGCATTTTTTTCGCCGTCGCGATTGCGCTTGGCGTCGTCTTCCTCGCGCTTACGCCCCGGTACACGGCCGACGCGTTCGCCTACCTGTTCGGGTCCATTCTCGCTGTACAAACGTCGGACGTGTGGCTCGTGGGTGGCATTGCGGCGATAACGCTCCTTCTCCTGCCGATGTGGGGACGGTGGGCCTACGCCTCGTTCGACCGAGATCTGGCGCGCGCCGGACGCGTCCCGGTTCAGCGGGACGACCTGTTGCTCTCGGTTCTTCTCGCGGTGACGATCGTCGCCTCCGTTAAAATTGCCGGCATCATTCTCGTCGCGGCCTTTCTCGTGATCCCGGCCGCTACCGCCCGCCTCCTGACGTCCCGCTTCCGGAGCATGACGATCCTTTCCGTCAGCATCGGCAGCTTCACGGCTGCGGGTGGTCTGGTATTGTCGTACGTGTTCGACATCCCGAGTGGGGCAACGATCGTGCTGTTTCAGGCCCTGCTGTTTTTCCTCGCTTTCGTTTTCCATCGGTAGACGCGCCTCGCCCAAACCCGCACATGATATGGCCGTACGTACGTACCGTAGGGCCTGAGGATCAGACGAAGCAACTATGGCGAACCATTGTGAGTTATCGGTGCGCGGCATGGACTGCGCCGGGTGTGCACGTCACGTCCGGGGCGCCCTGGAAGATGTGCCGGGTGTTGCATCGGCGGATGTGCAGCTCATGGCCGAGCGGGCTACGGTCGTCCTCGAAGAGAAGACGCCGGCCTCCCGACAGGCGCTCGTTCGCGCGGTGGAAGCGGCCGGATACGACGTACCCGAGACGACGGCGCGCCGCACGGAGGGGGCGCAGACGGAGCGTCGCTCACTTCTTCTTCTCGCCGGCACGGTCATCCTCGTGCTGGGGCTCGCCGCTGTCGGGCATGGCCTGGGCTACGTCGAGTGGCTCGAAGCGCGTACGCCGTGGTGGGCCGGCCTGGCTGGCGTTCTCGCGCTGGGCTTCCCGGTCTTTCGAAGCGTCGCCCGTGCGGCGTCGAATTTCCGGGTGACCGCGCACACGCTGATGACGGCGGGTGTCCTCGCGGCAGGCGTTGCCGGCGCATGGGTCACGGCCTTCGTGATCGTCATCTTCATGCGGCTCGGCGACTACGTCGAGCACGCGACGACCGAGCAGGCCCGTGATGCCATCTCCGATCTGATGAAGGCTGCGCCGCAGACCGCCCGCGTCGAGCGGGACGGGGAGGAAGTCGAGATTCCCGCCCGGGAGGTTCAAGACGGCGAAACAGTCGTCGTCCGTCCTGGAGAAAAGATCCCGGTCGACGGCCGCGTTGTCAGTGGCCGCGCGGTGATCGACCAGAGCACCGTCACCGGGGAGCCCGTTCCGGTCGAAGCGATCGAGGGCGATGACGTCTACGCCGCGACCATCGCGGAGGGGGGAGCGCTCCGGATAGAGACACACGAGGCCGGTGCGGAAACCACGTTCGGGCGGGTCGTGCGCATGGTCGAGGCCGCCGAAGCCCACCGCGGCGAGACCGAGCAGTGGGCCGACCGTTTCTCGGGATATTACCTCCCCGTCGTCGGTGGCGTGGCCGGCGTCACGTACCTGGTCACGGGGGACGCGATGTCGTCCGTGGCTGTGCTCGTCGTGGCCTGCTCCTGTGCGTTCGCGCTCGCTACGCCGGTTGCCATGCTGGCGACGATCGGCGTGGCCGCGCGACGCGGGCTCCTTGTGAAGGGCGGTCGCTATCTCGAAACGCTCTCCGGGGTCGACACGCTTCTGGTCGACAAAACCGGCACGCTGACCGTCGGGCGGCCCGAGGTGATCGCCATCCGGCCTGAACCGGGGTGGACGGAAGAAGAGCTTCTGGGATTGGCCGCGAGCGCCGAACAGTACGCCGAGCATCCGCTCGCGGGAGCTGTCCGCGAGGCGGCCGGGGCGCGATTGGTTTCGCTTAACACGCCGGATGACTTCGAGGCCATGCCCGGCCGCGGCATTCGTGCAACCGTCGGGGAGCGGTCGGTCGTCGTCGGCAACGAACGAATGCTTGAAGAGAGCACCGGCGACCAGGGTGATGTCGCCGTGCAGACCCCTCTTTCTGCCCCGGAGGCCGGTGAGACGCACCTCTACGTGGCGGTGGACGGCCGGCTGGCCGGGGTCATCGTCACGGCCGACCGCGCGCGTCCCGGTGTCGCGGAAGCCATCGACGCCGTCCGAGAGCAGGGCGTGAAAACAGTCGAAGTGCTGACCGGCGACCGGTCGGAAGCCGCCAATGCGCTCGCAGAGCGACTCGGCCTCAACGTGCGGAGTGAGCTCCTGCCCGAAGACAAGATTGCCATCGTCCGTGAGTATCAGCGTCAGGGCCACACGGTGGCTATGATCGGGGACGGCGTTAACGACGCGCCGGCTCTCGCCCAGGCGGACGTGGGTATCGCCATGGGGGGCGTAGGGACCGACATCGCGGTGGACGCCGCGCCCGTCGTGTTGCTGCGCGAGGACTGGTCGCTCGTTCCAGATCTCCTCGACACCGCCCGGCGGACGATGAACGTGGTGAAGGGCAACTTCTGGTTTACCGGCCTCTACAATCTTGCCGCGCTCGGGCTCGCCGCCACTGGATTTCTCCCGCCGATCGTGGCTGCGGCCATGCACAGCATCCCGGACCTCGGCATTCTTGCCAACTCGTCCCGTCTGCTGCGGCGGTCGTGATGACGGTGAAGCAGGAAGGGACTCGTCAGGGGGAGGCCGTCTCCTGGTCGTCCTCTGCGCCGGTGATACCGCGCGTCAGAAACTCGTAGATCCGGAGGAGGCGGTCGATGCGGTGCTGCGGGTCGCCCGTTCGACTGAGATCGTGTCCGGCGTTCGGATAACGAACGTATTCGACGGGCCGGTCGAGGACCTTGAGGCTCCGGTACATCATTTCGCTCTGGATCACTCCCGTCCGAAGGTCGTCGTCTGCGTGCATGATCAGCAGCGGCGTCCGGATGTCGCGGACGTACGTTTGCGGGGAATTACGGAGGAGCGCCTCGCGCGGGGCCATTCGGAGCGAGTCCACGACGAGGCTGTCGAGCCCGTAGCCGGTGATTTGTCCTTCAGTGAAAAACGTGCTGTCGACCGGCATGGCGAGGGTGTCGGTCCGGGCGCTGTCGGCTGCCGGCGTCGGGTACGCCCCTTCCCACGGATAGCCGCCGAAGTGCGTCGGGACCAGGCGCCAGGCGTTGCCTTCTCCGAAGAACGTGCTCAGGTCGTATACGCCCCGCTGTGCGACCGCGGCGTCGAAGCGGTCCGTTTGGCTTACGATCCAGGCGGTCAGGTACCCGGCATAGGAGCCGCCGGTGAGGACCTGCCGTTTGCCGTCAACCCATTCGAGGCCGGCAGCCGCGTCTGCGGCGGCGAGCACGTCGTTCATTGGGCCCGTGCCCCAGTCCTGGAAATTGGCTGTTTTGAACTCGAACCCGTAGCCGCCAGACCCTCGAGGATTGGCGTACACGATCGCGAAACCCCGGGCGGCCAGCATCTGAAACTCGTGCCACATCGTCGCCTCGCCCGGGCCCCACATCGCGGAGGGGCCGCCGTGCATTTCTACGAGAAGAGGCGCCGTCTCCGCGTCAGGTAGGCCCGGCGGACGGATGACCCAGGCGTCGATCGTGCGACTGTCGCGTTCCACCGCGATGCGGCGGTGCGTGGCGATCGTGCGATCCTCCAACCACGCTGCGTTATGGGATGAGATGCGCCGGGCATTGCCTCCGCTGACGGTGCTCGTGTAGACCTCGTATGGATTCTGAACCTGCGTCGCCGCGTACACCAGCGTTGCGTCGGTGGCGTCGAAGCTTCGTACGCCGATGCCGGGATTCGTCAGGATCTCCGGTTCCACGGGCGTGATCATCGTCGAGTCGACAGCAAACGTCGTCGCGCTGGTTTCGGCCTCGGTAGCCGGTGCGGCGCGGGCACCTGTGTCCGCACCTGCGTTCGACGACGTGTCTGCCCGGGCGAACGGAGCAAATCGGATCAACGGAAAGCTGCCGTCGGCCGCGGACACCCCGTACAGGTACCAGCCGTCGGGCGACCATTTGATCTGAGAAACCGAGCGGTCGTATTCGCTCGTTATAACCCGCGGCTTCGTCCGGCCGTCCAGAGCGAACAGGCCGATTTCCGTCTGCGCGTAGCCGCTATGGTTCAGGTTCCGTGCGATGAACGCCACCGTTGTGCCGTCGTTGGTCACGCGCGGATTCGACAGCGCATAGCGATCAAGGCGGAGAAGGCGTTGCAGGCTGGGCTGATCGCCGGCTGCCGGGACCTCCGCCACGAAGAGGTCGCGCTGTCGGATGCGGTCCGGGTGTGCGTCTGCGACGGGCGTGCCGCTGAGGACGACCTGCGTTCCGGAGGGGAGCCAGTCCGCTCCCCCGTAGCTTCGGTAGCCGTTCGTGATGGGACGGGGAACGGGCCGGTCAGGAGTGCCGGTCATGACGCCGGCGGGCACGTCGACCACGAAGACGTGGCGGAACGAGACCTGCGGGTCCAGCGCACGCTCTCCCTGAAAGTCGAGCCGTGTGATGACCGCCGGATCGTTCTCCGATCGGCGCTCGCCAAGCCACTTGCGGATTTCCAGAAGCGACCCATCTGGACTGGCGGTTGACGCACTGGGGACGGATTCGCGAATCGTGTCGCGCAACGCGCCGAGTGAGTCGGCCAGGGCAGCAACGCGGTTGTCCCCCACATCCAGTGTGTCGAGTGCATCGAGCGTGATCGAATCGCGCAAAACAATGCGCCGGCGCGTGGTCGGCGCCGTCAGCGTGTCGGCTGCACCCCGACGCCACCGCTCGTCCGGGAAGGAACGCTCCAGTGCAAGTTCATGAGCCACCTCGTCGCGGGAAAGGGAGGTGCTGTAGAGGAGCCGCTCGCCATCCGGGCTCCACTGCGGAGCCGACGCTCCATTCGGGGCATCCGTCAACTGGTAGGGTTCGCCGCCGAAGATGGGGAGGACGAAGACCTGTGGTGTGCCCTCGACCGGTCGCACGAACGCGAGTCGATCGCTGTCCGGGTGCCACGTTGGATCGGTTGCGCCGGCTGCGGACCGTGTCAGAATGTGCGGCTCGGTCCGCCCGTTCGCAGGGACCGTGTAGATGCGGTGCCGGTACGCGTATGGCCGTTCGTCGCCGGGCGTCGTCTCAATGCTCTTGACGACGTAGGCCGCCGTTCGACCGTCGGGAGACAGCGTGACATCCGAGATCTGCCGGATTTTGAGAAGGTCGGACGCCGTGATGGCGGACGATCCGGGGGCCTCCGTCGGTTGGGCCTCGGCGGAGGTAGCGACGGCCCCTGGCAGTGTGAGAAGGAGAATAGCGAGCAAAGCGCCTCCGAGAAACGTAAATCGGGAACCGAGGCGCGGTCGGGGAACGGCGAGGTACGTCATCGGCGAGAAATACGGAAGCGGTCGAGCGAAACGATTCATCATTGCGCCAACCTATGATCCGCGACGCACGAATGGTACCCGCCGATGTGAAAGTTAAGCGCTTCGCGTGGGTCGGCTTTTGGATTGTGGATTGTGAATCTTGGAGCGTGGATTGTGGATCGGCCTTTCCTACCGGCGTCGGCTCGTTGGTGCGTTAGTGCGTTGGCGCCTTAGTGCGTTGGCTCGTTGGCGCGTTATCAAAAGGGACCGCCCGGTTATCGGGCAGGATGCGTCAGGCCGGCACGTCGCGCCGAGCATGTGCAAAAACCCAAAAACGTAACGACCCAAACACATAAACACTAAAACACACAAACACGTAGATATACCTTCGCTTTCCCCTTTGCAGATGGAAAATTCAGGATTGAGCATTGAAGATTATGGAACTGGCGCGGGCCGTTGAACTGTGAACGCGCCGCCGCACCCACACCTCAGACCTCACACCCCAACCCCCCTAGCTCT
>NZ_DAXETW010000116.1:0-41475 GCF_051155795.1 Longibacter sp. | reverse complement strand
GTCTCCAGGCGTCTCGTCATTTGAACGCGCCGGCATCGATTCCGGAGGGGCGGAAGCGGCGTCCGTCCTTTGATCGGAAACCACCTCTCCCCCCACAGCCGCTGGCCGCAACTGTTGGTCTCCGCTTACATCGGGAGGCGCCATCCGGTCCGGTGCGTCTTGCCGGTCCGCATCGCCTCGGTTCAGGATCGCAGCGGCAACGCGCGTGCTACGCTCCACGACTGGCTCATCCTGAACGGACGCGGCGGGTGCGGGCGTCTGCGCATGACGCCGGAACTGTGCGTCCCCGTCCGTCGCCTGTGGCGTCATCGACAGCGGCGCCTCCGGTGTAGGCGACGCCTCGTCCAGCGGCGCTCCTCCGACGAGCGGCGGGATGAGCGTTTCCACCACGTCCGGCTGAATCTGCGGCACCCGCTGCAGAACAGCGCTCAGGGCGGCCGACGCCAGGGCCGGGACATCGACCGGGGACCGAACGGCGTCGATCATCCGGCGAGTCGCCTCCACTGCCGGGGACGGCACCGGTCCCATCGTCATGCGGCCGCTCCATACCGCGTCGAACCCCGGAAGAAACCCGGCCGGTCCTGCATTCACGTAGCTCTCGTAGAGGTCGCCATTTGGTAGCTCTGCGACGACGTAGGTAATGAATGTCGAGGGTGACACGCCACCGTCGCGGTCTCCGGTCGCTTCGTATCGGCGTCGCGTCTGCCCGAGCCCCGTCAGCGTGTCGACCTGCACGCGACTCCCTCGTCCGCGCTCTGCTATGCGCTGAACCGTGCCGACAATCTGCTGCACGAGCACGTCCCGGGTCGGGTACCCCTGCCGGTCCAGCGTGTGCGGGCGATTGCCGTATTCCTGGTACACAACGACAATCGTCCCCGCCGGCAACAACTGCCCGGTGTAGGGAGGCTGCCCAGGCCCACGAACGGCACGACGGAGCGTGAGAACAACCTCACCGGAAGCCTGAACGTCGTCATCCGCGTCCGGCGTAACATCTTCCACGTCAGGGTGACGAGCCTCCGCGGAGACAGCGGCTGAAACGGGCATCGCCAGACCCAACACGAGCAGAAGTGAGAGCAAGCACATCGGTACCTCTCCGGCTACACCACGTTTGCCGGAAAAACGCCCGGGACGGCGTACGAAGGGCGAAGGAGAAAGACCAAACATAAAGCCTGAGTACGTTTCCGGGAAAGCCAACGGAGCGAAGAGATGCCTCCCGTGCCCGGCGCAGACGTGCCGGACAGCTGACATGAAATATCGCTCCCACGACGCACATCCCTGCGGTGTTTTTGCTCATTCCGGCGTGCGCCATGGACGCACGTACTCCCGCTGGAAACGCACACGGCTGCTGAATCGGCGCCTTTCAGAGGTGTCGGCCGTCAAAAATCAGCGTGGGGCCATGCTCGTCCAGCCACGTTTCCTTCTCCCGATACGCCGGATCATACTGCTCGACCACCCGCCAGAATCGCGGGCTATGATCTGCATGACGGACATGCGCCAGCTCGTGAATGATGACGTAGTCGACAATCGACGGCGGCGCCATGAGGAGGCGGTAATTCATGCTCAGCGTTCCGGTGCGTGGCGAGTAGCTTCCCCACCGCGTCTTCTGGTTGCGAATCTGGAGCGAATCGTAGGACACGCCCATCACCGCCCCGAAGTGCTGTGCCCGTGCGGCGTAGTGCTCACGCGCCGACTCACGATAGAGTTTTTCGAGTTCCTTCCGGATGGACGTTTCCGCGACGCGTTTCCGGCTCAGCAAGAACGCATCCCCGCTGGTGAGCGACGGCCCCGTGACGCGGGATCGGTCCACCGACGCGACGCGGACGACGCGATCTCGACCGAGCAGGGGGAAGCGGGCGCCGGGCGCGAAGGTCCGGTTGGGAATCCTGGACCGCAGCTGCTCGATCTCGTCGAGGTGGCGCCGGACCCACGACGCCTTCCGCCGAAGTATCGCCGCCGGATCGGCCGACGAACGGTGCGGCAAGACGACGGTGATGCCTTTCAGATTGGCCTTGATGCGAATACGCGTCGCTCGCCGGCTCCGCCGTACGGTGTACGGCACCTCGCGACCATCTAGCGAAACGACGGATGATGAGGAGGGAGCCACGAATCAGGGGATCTGTTTCGGATACCACGGGATGCCGGAAGCTACGAAGAACCAGCTACAAAGTACGAGAAACTGAATGGGACGCCGTCGCCGGTGCAGCCGGACGCGTCACGGCGGGCATGCGATCGTCTCCGGTCGGTGTAAGGATACAGCGGCATGAACGACTCCGGTCGGTGGATTCGGCCCGCGGGCGCATACCGGCAAAAAGAGCGACCTCCCGCCGGAAAAGCGAGAGGTCGCGCAAGTGCAGTGTCCGTCAAAACGCCGGACGGATCGATCACACAGGATGTTATTCGGAAGGCGTATCTCTCATTTCGCGATCGGGCTCGATGCTCGTTTCGAGGTTGTCAAGCGCCTGCGCTGTTTCTGCGCGCGTCTCCGTGATGCCGTCGACCAGCTCGGAACGCATCTCGGCGAACTCTTCTTCCGTCGCGTTTTCTGCCGCTGCAAGGTCTTCCTGCAGAGCGTCACGACGCTGTTCGAGTTCCTGGATTTCCTCCTGCGTTTCCTGGCTGACCTCGTCGCCTGCGGCTTCCGCGTCTTGTTTCAGCTCTTCGAGTTGCGCGTCCAGCCGGTCCATCCGCTCATTCGCTGCGCGGACGAACTCGTCTTGCTCTTCCGCCGCTTCAAGTGCGACGCGGTCCAGACGGCGGTTCAGGTCGCGGCGCGTCTCCCGCATGTTGGCGCGGAGTTCTGACGCCTCCTCTTCACTCGCCTCCTCGAGTTGCTGCATCTGGCTACGAAGCGAATCGCGCTGCTGCCGGATTTCCCCCATTTCCTCGGAGAATTCGGCCTCGGCTTCTTCTCCGGCTTCGCTCAGCCGGTTATCGAGGGCTTCGATGTCCGACTCTGCTGACTGCAACGCGTCGTTCAGGTCATTTTCAAACTCTTCGACCTCGGCCGAGACGTTTTCCTCCGTCATTTCTCCAGGTTCTTCGGTGTCGTCCCCGGGGTCCTGGCATCCGGCAAACAGGATGGCTGCGGCGAGTAGAGCAGCGAAAAGGCGATGTGCGGTCGTACTCATGACATTTGGCTCCTTGTAAGTATACAGTTCGACGCACCTAACAGGGAGCCCATGGGCAAGTTGAGCGGATGTTGTGAACGGCCCGCCGGTCGTCACCCCGTCGCACGCTGAACCTTGTCACGCGCCTCCTCGACGTGTGCGGTCGTCGGTTCCGGTTCCGGCTGGTCCTCCGATGCCCCCCACTCGTATTGCAGTTCGGTGTATACCGGAAAGTGGTCCGAGCCGACGTGGTCGAGGACACTCAGATCGACGAGCTTGAAGTGATTCGAGTGGAAGATGTGATCCAGGGGAAACCGGAAGAGGGGCCAGTTCGCATGAAACGTGTTGTAGATGCCACGCCCCTGACGTGGGTCCAGCAGGCCACTAAGCTGCACGAACAGGTCCGTGGTATGCGACCAGGCGACGTCATTGAAGTCGCCGGCCACAATGGTCGGATGGTCGCCGTCCGTCACGTTGATTTCCTGCCCCAGAAGCACGACCTCCGCATCGCGTTCCTCCGCGTGGTTGTCGCGGATCGGCTCCGGCGGGCGCGGGTGCACGCCGAAAAAGTGAACGGCCGTTCCGTTTCGCAACTTGACGCCTGTTCGCACGGAGGGAATGTCATCTTCCACGACCGTACGTACCTCCGGCTCCATCAGCGGCAGGCGCGACAGGATCATCATGCCGTAGAAGTTATCCTGCGGCTGGGACACGATGTGCGGGTACTCATCGCGGAGGGCGAGAAGTGCCTCCTCCCACACCTCGTCCACTTCCATCGCAAGGATGAGATCCGGGTCCGCCCCACGGACGACGTCGAGCCAGGTTTGAAACTGGTCGTTGTCCTGCATTACGTTCGACGTGACGATCCGGATTGCACTGTCCGGGCGGGGCTGCCGGGCCCACTCGACCGGGGCCTGAACGAGCGGCAGGTACGGAGCAATGCGGCGGAGCTGCCAGGCGATCGCGCCACCGGTCACGACGAGAAAGGCGACGTCCCATGTTCCTCCGTCGTAAAAGGCGAGCGCGTAGATGCTACCCGACAGGGCCGCCAGGCCTGCGATCAGCGGCCGGGGAAAGTCCCACCCGCGCACGAACCAGTGGGGGTGGCGACTCAGACTCAGCGCCGTGCCACCAGCCATTGACAGGCCCAGCATCACGGTGGCGACCTGCAACACGGTCCAGACGTAACTCACGCGGCTTGGCTTCGGTTGAGAACATCCATCGACGCCGGGTGAAACCGATCCCGGTATGGATGTTTCCGCGCGGGACGGATCGTCAGTCGTCCGACTCGATCACGAAGGTGTTCGTGGACACGTCGAACCGCCGGTTGTCACGCTGTCGCTCCACCGTCGTCGTGAAACGGTGCGTCCCCCTCGAGGAGAGCGTGTCCGGCAGATACGCTCTGAAGCCCGCGGTATCCCCCGCTGGCAGTCCGTAGAGCGCGAGGAAACAGGCACGGCCCTGGTCGACGGCAACCCACCGGACGCCCGCCCGCCGCTCGAGCGTGGAGAGACAAAGGTTGATCCCGTAGTTCGTGGACTCGGTGCGATTGTGCATCTGAATCAGCACCGAGTCTCCCGGAGCACTGGACTCAGCCTCGACTCGGAATTCGATCCCGTCGCCTGGGGACTCATCGCTCCCGGTCAGACTGCACGCAGAGATCGTCAATGTGACAGCGAACAGAAGAGCGGCCCAACAGAGTGAGCGTGAAGGGAAGCGAGAAATATCCATAATCATCAAGATTCGTGCGGAGATGGCGGTACGGTAGATGTGCAGGCGACCCGCCTGGTTCGACGGACCGACGCGTCGCACTGTAGATACACGAGCGATCCCCAACGTACCCATTCACCAGGCACCATAGCTTCCAGAAACGGGGTTTTTTCGGTTGAACATATTCCACACATACCGTATGTTGGGGATCAACCGTGGTATTCGACAACCGCTTCACGAACGAACGACCGGCGATGAACGACGAGATGCCGTGGCGCAGTGGACGTGGCGCGCGCCGCAACCTGCCGAATCGCTTCGAGCCGCTTCATGTCGACCTCAACCCGGGCGACCTGGACAAGGAGGAGCGACGGAGCATCGATACGAAGTTCTTCGTCGACCCGACGAAAAGCATCCTGTCGAAGAATGACAGCCCCGACATCCCGTTCGACTACTCGCTCAACCCGTACAAGGGCTGCGAGCACGGGTGTCCGTACTGCTATGCCCGGCCCTCACACGAATACTGGGGCCTCTCGGCGGGGATTGACTTTGAATCGAAGATCTTCGTCAAGACCGAGGCGCCGGAGCGGCTTGCGGAGACCTTTCAGAAGCCATCGTGGACGCCGCAACCCGTTTCTCTCTCCGGCAACACGGATCCGTACCAGCCGGTCGAGCGAGACCTTGAGATCACGCGCGAATGCCTGAACATTTTCCTGCGTCATAGACATCCGGTCTCGATCGTCACCAAGTCCGCGCTCATCCGGCGGGACGTCGACTTGCTCTCCCAACTGGCGGAGCGCAATCTGGTCAACGTCGCGATTTCGCTTACCAGCGTTGACGACGCGCTTTCCGGCAACCTCGAGCCGCGTGCGGCCCGCCCGTCGCTTCGGCTCAAAACCATTCGCACGCTGTCCGAGGCAGGCGTGCCCGTCGGCATTCTGCTCGCTCCGGTGATTCCCGGGTTGAACGACGAAGAGATGCCACGGATTCTGTCTGCGGCTTCGGAGAACGGGGCCCGATCGGCGAGCTATGTCCTTCTCCGGCTGCCAGGAGCCGTTGCCGAGGTATTCGAGGACTGGATCGATGAACACGTCCCCGAACGGAAGTCCCGCATCCTCGGGCGCCTGCGAGAGTTGCGCGACGGCAAACTGAACGACTCGACCTTCGGCCGCCGCTTCCGCGGACAGGGGGAATGGGCGTCGGTCTTGCGCCAGCTCTTCCATAGCGCGCGACGGTCGGCCGGGCTGGAAAACGGGCTTCCGACGCTGTCCACGAAGCACTTTCGTCCCCTGTCCGGCGGGCAGATGTCCCTGTTCGACGCCTGAGTCCGCGGCGGATGTGCGACGATCAGCCGTTTCGTTGCCAGTCGACCACGATCAACACGCCCCCGACGACAACCAGTGCACCGGCCGCATATGAGGGGACCGGAATGCTCTGTTCTTCCTCTTTCTCTACTTCAACCGGGCCCGCATCGACCACCGTTTCCTGCGTGCTGAATGACACACTGGAAAGCAGGAAGCCGACGATGCCGAGGATAACGAGTCCAATGCCGATCTTTTTCATCACGAGCGCTCTATCTTGCCAGAAGATAATGTGCCGCGCCTACGACCCGTGACCGACCGTCGTTCGGGGGTTTGCGCGGCAAGATGGAACGAGTTTGTATGTCTATCCCGGCCCGATGGACGGTCAACGACGCGCATTCGGTGCGTATGCGCTATACACGGCACCCGCGTCCTCGAACGGCATGACCACCTACACCCGCTCCGCAAGCGGGAGCACGACGGTAAAGCGTGTGCCAACGCCTTTTTCGCTTTCGACGTCGATCGTGCCGCCCATCATCTCTGCGAGCCGCTTCGTGATGGCGAGACCGAGGCCGGCGCCCTCGTGGGTTCGGCCGACCCCGTCTGATTCCTGCCGAAACGCGTCGAAGAGGTGCGGAATGAACGACGGGTCGATGCCGACGCCGGTGTCCCGAACGGTAATGTGCACCGCCGATACGGAGGTACCGGCCTCCTCCGCCGAGAAGGTGACCCTCACATCGACGGCTCCCGCTTCCGGGGTAAACTTGATCGCGTTGCTGATAAGATTGGTCACGATCCGGTTGATCGCCCCTGGATCCAGCCGTCCGCGGACGTCAGCCTCCGGCGTTTCGACGGCCAGCGACACGCCGGCCTTCTCGGCCATGGGCGTCATCATCTCGACGGTCTCGCGCACGTTATCGGAGACGTTTACCTCCGTGCGGCGGAGCGAGTAGGCACCCGCGTCGAGCTTCGACAACTCGAGCACGGAGTCCAGCGTCTCCATGAGGCGATGGCTGCTCCGACGAATGGTCTCGGCAAATCGAGCATTCTCGTCGTCGAGCGCGTTCCGGAGAATTTCGGCGAAGCCTATGATTGCGGTCAGCGGCGTTCGAACCTCGTGGCTCATGTTCGCCAGCATGGCAGACTTCAGACGCGCAGCCTCCTCGGCCCGCTCCTTGGCGTCTCGCAGCTTTCGTTCATACGCCTTATGATCGGTGATATCCGTGTAAATGGCGTAGGCCTCGCTCTCCGCATCCGTGCTCCCCGGCTGAAGGGCGGCCCGGACCCGAAAGTCGCGTTCTTCCCCACCGGCGATGCGGCGCACCTCCGCGCGGACGGTGGATTCGTCGACGAGGGTGCGGTTGATCGCCGCGGCGTGTTCGCGCTCGTGCCGCGGAACGATGGCGTCGTGAAGGTCGCCCTGCTCGAGCTCCTCGGCTGAGATGTCGAAGACCGCTTCGAACGCCGGATTCAGGGTCTGAACCACGAAGGTGTCTTCCTGCGGGATGCCGTGCACGACCGGCGTTGGCAGATTCCGAAACAGAGTTGCCAGGCGGTCACGCTCTGCACGCAGGGCCTCCTCGTAGGACTCGCGCTCCGTATCATCGAACCCGAGAGCGAGCCGCCGTCCTCCAGGAAGCACGACGCACGTCCACTGCGTCGTAACGGTCTCCCCTGCAGCCGTGTGCATCTCCAGCGTGATCCACCGGGGGGGCGCGACCTTCACGAAGTCGACCGCGCGCTGGCGAACCGCCGGGTCCGGAAACAGGACCTCGACGAAGGCGCGTGCATCGGGAAGGTCTTCACGCTGATAGCCGGAGAGGGCCTCCAGCTCCGAGTTTACGTGCAGCATGTGGCCCGATGCGTCAAGCGTACAGCAGAGAAGAGGCGCATCGTCGAAGAGGGCCGGCAGGTCGTCGTGCTTGATCGTCGGCGATTCGCCTGCCTGCACGGCCGGCAGAGAGCAGCGTGCCAGCGGCGCCCCCGCCAGGGCGGCAACATCTTCAGCCCGCGCGGCCTGCTCCATCCACGCGTCACCGACGGCCTCATACGTGAGGCAAAGCATGCCAGCCAGCTCCCCGTCGCGACCGGACTGGATGTCTCTCGGGATCGGGATGAACGCCATGGCATCGACTCCATCCGGCAACGTGATGGTGGACAAACAATCCGTGCACTCATCGACGGTGGACGTAACCCCGCCGGTCCCTCGACGCAGGTAGCATGGTCCGCCGCCCTGAACCATCTCTGGGAGGTGGGATCGGACATTCGGCGGGATGCCCTGCGAGGCAACGATCTGCCGGTTGCCGTCGGCGAGCGCCGCACCGGTCGCTCCGGCGGCGTGTACCGCCAGCCGCACGACGCGCTGCAACCGGTCATCCGGGGGCGCAGATGTATCGCGGACCGGTTCAGGGGCCGAGGGTGTCGGCCCCGCCGGGGGCGAGGAAGGGGGTACGGAAACCATACGATCGAAGGGGGATGGCACAACACATGGACGGCCGCGGGGAAAACCGTCACGCGTACTACTCCAAGCGGGGGCGAGGACGCGCGTTTGATCCACAGAACACAGCAGCGCCGTCGGAGGCAGCAGATCGGATCTGGCCGATCATACTGTAGACTGTATCATCAACAAGCATTCCAAAAAGAAATATGCGACAAGAGCCCTTGCCACAATCCCGCCTCTCGCCTTCCGTGAACCGAGTCCGGTTCAGCGGGAACGCCTCGTGCACACCTTCTCCCCGTGTTCTCGTCCCGGTGCCATCACGCCCGGATATAGTCGTGCCCTTTCCATAACACCCGGCCGAAATCAGTCGGACGGACGTACAGAAAGGGCACAGAGGCGGCGCGAAGAAACGTCCGGTGGGCCTACAACTCGTCGAAGTCGACGGCCTTCGAAAGTTTCCGGTACAGATCCCATGAAATGAGAACGGCTTCGGGCGTATTATTTCGCTGAATCGCGATGCCGCGAGAACTCTTATTTACCGCGTCAATCAGAGCCGCCGTCTCCATGCGGATCTCGGTGACGGTAGCGATGGCGTCAACACCTTCAGTCTGGTACATCGTATACGGATTCTATGTGGGGAACGGGGCATGTGCCTGCGTGTGACGGCAACATACAAAAAGTGACAAAAAGAAATAAACACTGATCCCCGCACCCTACATGAGTATTTAATTTTTCACGTACATCTCTCTACAGATCGCGCAGTCCGCTTCCTGAGCGCATTTCGCTACTCATTTGTCGTGTCGAACGACGATTCAAGTTTCGCTGACGGGATAAATGGCCGTATCACGCCTCAAGGAGCCGTCGCATCTCGCCGGAGTGCGTGCCTGCGCAGTATCCCCGGCCATCGCCGGTGCCTATCCCGTGCGGCTTACATGGGTCAGACCTCAGGCAGAGACCGAGAGGCCACCTCCTGCGGATCGATGCGGCCTCAACAGGTGCGACCATTCGATCTGTGCTGGCCGACCCGACATTCTATGACAGTAAACGGACGCGCGACGCGGACGCGGTGGAATCCGCCTCCGGGCGCGACCTCGTATCCATCAGAATCCGGTGTTACGCATAGGCGTCAAGATGCGGCCATCTATGTGCGCGGAGTCAAACTATATTTTACAACTCAAACATGCTCAACGTCTTTCGCACGTCCGTCTATCCTGTTTTACTGGCCGCCTTGATGACGCTTGCAACCATCGGTCATCCTGAACCGATTGCAGCACAATCTACATCTGTCAATACCGATACGCTCGACGCCTCTGACGATCCGCAGGTAAACCGTAACTTCCTCCGCCCCACGGCCCGGCCGATCGGCGATGGCGACGTGTACGTGTCCCTGACGAATCTCCTCTTTCCCCAGGTCGGCGTCGGCTTGACGGATGACGCCAGCCTCGAGATCGGTGCCTTCGCGGCCCCCTCCGAGGATTTTTATCCCGATCTCGCCATCCAGATTCGGCCCAGCCTGCGGATTCACCGGCAGCAATCCGTCGACGTGTCGCTCGACGCGACCGCCGTCATTACGAAATCGGACGCTTTCTTCGGCGGACACGACTGGTCTCTGGAAATGCACCCGCGGCTGCTTCTCACGACCGGATCCGATCGAGCGAGCCTGACGGCGGGCCTCGGCGTTCCGCTCATCGCAGAAGGCGGAGAGGTTAATTCCATCACCACGTCGTATCTCGACATCCTTGCCGCCGGACAGGTCCGCCTGTTCCCATGGATGAAGTTGATCACGGAAACCAACATCTTGCCGGGTTACCGCGAACGCTTCCTGCTGTTCGGCTTCACCTCCTCCGGACGCGTACAGACCGCCACCTTCGAAAACGAGACGACGCGCGTACTCACCACGAACGGCTTTCGATTCTACGGCGACCGTTTCTCCGCCGACGTGGCCGTGGAGGCAGATGTGTTCTTTAATCCAGTGCTGGAGGAAGACCTCTCGCTCGCCCCCGTTCTCCGATTCGCGTACCGCTTCTAGCCCGCCCTCGCCCCCCTGTAATACCGGCGCGCCACCCGGTACACGACCGCACCCCCCCGCCTCCTGGTGAGAGACGAGGGGGTGCGGTTGGTCTTGGTAAACCGGACGACACATTCGCCCGGACGGGACGAGCAGCTCTGGTGAGCCGATGGCTCTATTCGAAGATGCCGTCGGGCAGGTCCGTGTTGACCGCGATGCTCTGCACGCGAATGACCATCGGCTCCCCGCCGGCCATCGCCTCCATTCGCTTCATCTGGTCGCCCATCATCTGCTCCATGCGTTTGCGCTGCTGCTCGGGCATCTGCTCCATTTGCTGCTTCAACTGCTGCATCTGCTGCCGCTGAGCCTCGGACATCTCCGCCTGCATTTCCATGATCCAGGGCATCGTCAGACCGTCGGCGGTCCGGTAGTCCTTCAGGTTCATCGTCATTCCCTGCAGACCCTGCTGGCCACCTTCCCCCGTCATGTTCATGCGGTGAATGTGACTGTCGTCCACACCGATGAAATACCGAAGCTCGTTCATCGGCGCCATGTTGGGATCGACCTTCGCCGGATCGTCAACGCGAATGACGTAGCATTCGACGCCGTTGACCGTCTCCGTTCCCACGTACTCACCGTGCTCAGCCACGCGGTCGAGTTGCTCGTACTGGTTCTGGACGCTCTGTCCGCCCATCGGGGTGGACTGTCCCTTCAGCTTCGTCGATGTCTGAAACGCGAGCGGGCCGCCGGTCGCGTCTCGCTTGTAATACGTCGTGTGCATATCCGTCTCCATGACGTAATTGTCGACGCCGTCGAACATCTCAATGTAGTTCGAACGAACATCGCTGATAATGGAGGCGGCATCCTGCGCCGTCGCGGGCGTGGTCGTGCCGGTCACGAGAAGACCGGCACAGAAAAACACCAACAAAGACCGGCGCAACAGGGTGGTAGACCAGGATCGCATGGTTGAGATTGTCATCTTAAGGCAGGTGCAATGGAAGGGAGAAACGCATCGGAATCACGGAGCGCTTCGGCTCGCGCCGGGACACGTCGTTTGTAGGCGGTGCACACGGACATCACCGCCCTCGTATACAACTACGATGTACACAATAGCATGTTAGGTGTTTGCCCCGACCGGTAGGAAGAGCGTACTTCCCCGGGCGATGCGGACAAACCGGGCGTCGATCGGGGATGGAACGCAAGCATACGCTCGTCTGCGATAACGCACTCGCACACCAAATCCGTATCGCACCGGACCTTACCGGGCACCCGTAGCGTCCCCGTACCGGCCTTGATCGTGAACGAACGTCTTGACCGATGCCCCTTGCTTCGGCGTACCGCGTCCTGATCGTCCTCCTGCTTTCCCTGCTGATCGGCGTCGCCGGCTGCTCGTCCCCAGATTCCGCCGAGAAGCCCACCGCGGAGGCCGCGGATGATAGCACGGCCGGACCGACCGTGCAACGGATCGCCTTCGGATCGTGCAACGACCAGAACCGGCCGCAACTGCTCTGGGAGCCGATCCGTGCCGGGAAGCCCGATCTCTGGATCTGGCTTGGCGACAACATCTACGCCGACACGGAAGACATGTCGAAGATGCGCTCCGACTACGAGCGGCAACGCCGCCGTCCGGGCTACACGGCACTGCGGGAGTCGACGATCGTGATCGGCACGTGGGACGATCACGACTACGGCGTGAACGACGGGGATCGGACCTACGCCAAACGGGACAGCAGTCAGCAGCTCTTCCTTGACTTCCTGGACGTGCCGGGCGACGATCCGCGTCGCGACCGGGCAGGCGTTTACGCTGCGCACACGTACGGCCCCCCGGATCAAAGGGTGAAGGTTATTCTGCTCGACACGCGCTACCACCGGGATCCGCTGACCCGGGTCAATACACCCGAGCGGCTCTACCTCCCCGACACCACCGCCAGCCTTCTCGGGGAGGAGCAGTGGCAGTGGCTGGAACGGGAGCTTCGCACCTCCGACGCGGAGCTAACCCTTATCGGTACCAGCATCCA
Source organism: Longibacter sp. (assembly GCF_051155795.1). NCBI lineage: Bacteria > Pseudomonadati > Rhodothermota > Rhodothermia > Rhodothermales > Salisaetaceae > Longibacter > Longibacter sp. The sequence continues at coordinate 28,894 of NZ_DAXETW010000116.1, read as the reverse complement.
GGCCGTCGGAACGGAGCATCGCTGGGAAAAATGGGCAGATGTGCCGGCCGAGCGGGAGCGGCTCTTCGACACGATCCGCCGGAGCGGCACCCCCGGCGTGATCCTCATCAGTGGCGATCGCCACCGCGGTGAGCTGTCCCGGCATGACGACGCCGTTGGGTATCCGCTCTATGAGTTGACGGCGAGCGGCATGACCCATGCTACGCCTGCACCGGGCGAAACCAACCGGCACCGACTCGGCTCGCTGGTCGAGGTGCTCCACTTCGGCCGGATCGACGTTGCCTTCGACGCGCCCACGCCGCACGTCGTGCTCGAACTGCGGGGACGCGACAACGAGGTCCTCCTCGAACACCGCGTCGACCTCCACACCCTGCACGCGCAGGATGCCACGGGGGATGGGGAACGTCAGAATTTCGAACCCGCTGCGAAAATTTCCCGCGACGCGCCGGAGGAGGGGACCGCCCGGTAAGTGCAGGTCGTTATACCCGTGTCCGACCCAAGATCTTCGCGATCGACCTGCCCCTTCTCGACCTCTCCTGTCATGTCGCTTTTCTTCGCCTGGCGCATGAGCGCCATCATCGAAGGGATTTCCTACCTCCTGCTCCTTTTCGTCGCGATGCCGATGAAATACATGTACGGCATGCCCGAGGCCGTGAGCATCGTCGGCTCCGCACATGGCCTCCTCTTCGTCGTCTTCATGGTGCTGCTGGCGATCGTCTATTTGCGCGACACGATGACGTTTAAGCAATGCGTGATGGCCTTCATCGCCTCGGTCATCCCGTTCGGCGCGTTCGTCTTCGACCACTACATCCGCCAGCGCATCCCCGCGTAGGACGATTATCGACGGGACAGTCGGTCTATGGCGGACTGTACGTTAGCGCCGCAGATCAGCTTCTGTGATTGGGATGATCTCCGGGTTCATGCGTACCGTCACGTTTTTCATGAGACGCTCGATCTCGTTCCGAAACGCCTCCTGCACGCGCTCCTCCATGAGGGCGGTCTTCGCCTCCTCCGTTTCCAGCGGTGCGGGCGCCTCTGTGAGCTGGATGACGTGAAAGCCGTACTCGGTCCGGACCGGCTCCGGATACACGTCGGAGCTGTCTTCCATCGAAAAGGCTGCGTCGGCGAAGGGCTCCACCATCCGGTCCCGCGTGAACGTGCCGAGGTCGCCCCCGCGAGCGCCGGTCGGACCGTCGCTGTACGTCTCGGCGAGTCGCGCAAAGTCAGCACCGGCCTGCACGCTATCGATCAATGATGCGGCGAGGGACTGGAGCGAGTCTTCGACCGCCGATGTTGCGCCGGGCTCGATCTGAAGCAGGATGTGTCGCGCTCCAACCGTCCCCTGGTCCTGCGCATAGGCCGTGACGGTGTCGGCCGGAGGCGCGTCGAGGGTTTGCGACACGGAGTCGCGATAGGCGCTCATCCGCAGGCTCGCTGCAATCATCGAGCGCAGGGAGTCGGGGGACAGGCCTGCCTGCGACAGCGCATCCGCAAAGGCGGTGCTGTCCGCGAATCGTGCCTGCTGCTGACGGTACTGTTCGCCTACCGCTGCGGTGTCGACGCTGATGCGCTGAATCTCGTCGGCGTGGCTCGTCGTCATTCGGATCGCCTGTCCGAGCACAGCCTGGCGGTGCACCGCCGTTTCCTGCCCCGGCGGAATCGGGCGTCCCTGCGTAACGGACTGCAGCGCACGGTCGTAGGCCTCCGCACCGACCGTCCGCGTCGCGGCACCGTACGTCAGAATCAGTGCGGTCGACGAGTCGGCTACGGGCTCCCCGACGGTAAACGGCAGGTTACCGTCCATAGCGACCGTCCCGGGGGTCTGCGCGTGGACTGCACCGGCGCTACACAGGAGGACGGCGAGAACGCCGAAGAGAAAGGATGGGACGGATGCGAAACGGATCATGATCGGCGGGGAGACAAGTGGAGACATCGGTTCGCGTGGCACGACAGGTGCGCGACGGTGTTTCTCCAGCCGGGAGCATTCGATGGTCACTCTGTCATCCAGGCCTCCCGATCCGGTGTAATCCAGTGACAGACCGGCAACTTCATGGACGGGAGCACGCGTTACGTTTTATCCCCACGCGGATTTTCCCCACATGGACTCGTCCCACCACCCGAGCAGGTACCATGCCTACAATCGATTACGACCTACATCCGCTTGCGCTGGCCTTTGGAATCGTCTGTTTCCTCGTCACGTCCGGGCTCTTCGCGACGTTCTTCTACGTCGCGCTCCGCGGACGCTCCGAGGCGTCGACGTCGGACGCTCCGGACTTTGTCCCCCCGTCCGCACACGATATCGATTTCTCCTCGCCGCGTCACGACGCCTTTAACGCACCGGCCTATGATCGGGAAACGGGTGCGGACATCGAACGGGAGCTGTCCGAAGAGGCGGAGATGATGCCCTCGTGAGAGGAACGCAGCGCGCCGGGAGCCGCCTCCCCGGTCAAGAGAGCAGAGAAAAGCCGGCCGTCTCGGGCCGGCTTTTTTCATGCACCGACCACGGATCCGTCATTAACCACCACGCGGGCGCCACGTCGCGCTGAATGCTACCGATTCCGGATGACACCCGACAAGCGTCATGCTCCTTCGTGCCTATTCCACCCGAAGGGGGTTGTGCCCGCCAGGACGAACAGCACGGGCGTCGAATTCGGGAATCACGGACGGGTTCAGGCCAAACGACGAACGGAGGCCGGCCCGCGACGTACGCTGACCATTGATCGTCCGGTTGCAACCCGGCCCCTCCCCACTCACCGCCACGCTGCCCCATGACCCGACCGTGCCGACCCCGATCAGCGATTCCAGCCCTCGCGCTCGCTACATTCGTCCTGACCATTTTTGCGGCCATCGGCGGCTGTACCGCGGATCAGGAGGCGAATCGCCCGATGCCGGTTGACTCCGTCTACAGTCCGGGGACGCCCTACACGACGGACGTACCGTATGTCGCCACCCCGCAGAAGGTCGTGGAGCGAATGCTGGAGATGGCGAATGTCGGGGAGGATGACGTCGTCTACGATCTCGGCAGCGGTGATGGAAGGATGGTGATCACCGCCGCCCAGCAATACGGGGCACGCGGTGTCGGCATTGAGATCGTTCCGGAACTGGTCGAGCAATCTCGCTCCTACGCCCGCCTCGCTGGCGTCACGGACCGCGTCGATTTTTTCCGGGCCAACTTGTTCGACACCGACCTGAGGGAGGCGACAGTCCTTTCCATTTACCTGTTGCCCGAGGTAATCGAGAAGCTGCTCCCCAAAATCCGGCGGGAGATGGATCCCGGCGATCGCGTCGTTTCCCACAACTACGGCGATACCATCTGGCCGCCGGACCGAAGCGAGCGCCTCGGCCCGGATCACGTCATTCACCTCTGGACGATCCGGGACTCCACATCCGTTCCGCTGCCTTCGACGTCAGAGTCCACCTCCGAGCCGGGGGCGGCTCCTTCCGGCCGGTAGCTTCACGGTTGTAACATCGGTTTTGAACCGGCAGAGGAGCTGAAACCCCCGCTGCCGCCGGCGTAAAACGGGGCATTCCGAGCGGGACGTCTGCCGCGGATAGATTTCCCTGATGTGATGGCAACGAGCCCTGACCGGTTTCTTCTATCGATCGAGCAGACCCTCGACCGTTTCTCCATGCCGATGAATACGCTGAAAGTTGGCGTTTTACTGACCGTACTCACCCTTTGCTTCGTAGCGATTGGCGGCTGGCTCGGCGGAACCGGCGGAATGATCGTCGCTCTCGGCCTTGCCGTCGCCATGAATGTTGGCTCCTACTGGTTCAGCGACCGGATCGTGCTGCGCATGACCGGAGCGGAACCGCTGGATCCCCGCCAGGCACCCGACCTGCACGCGATGACGCGCCGGCTTGCTCGCAACGCCGGCATCCCCGTTCCCGCACTGTACCTGATCCGGGATCCCCAGCCCAACGCGTTCGCAACCGGCCGAAACCCAGAACGAGGCGTCGTCGCCGTCAACCAGGGACTTCTCGACCTGCTTTCACCGCAAGAAATCGAGGCCGTGATCGCGCATGAAATCGCGCACATCAAGCATCGCGACACGCTCACTATGACGATTACTGCCTCCCTCGCCGGCGCGATTATGACATTGATCAACATGGCGCAATGGTCGACCATTTTTTCCCCCAGTGACGAGGACGCGCCCGGGCTTCTGCCGTTGCTCGTAGCGGGACTGGTGACCCCGATCGCGGCGGCTGTGGTTCAGATGGCGGTCTCCCGCGCCAGGGAGTACGAAGCCGATCGTCGCGCCGTGGACCTCACCGGCTCACCGGCCGGACTCATCGGCGCGCTGGAACGACTCGAGTTTGCGGCACAGCGCGTCCCGTCTCGTAGCATGCGACAGGAAACGGCACACCTCTGCATCGTCAACCCGCTCACCGGAGGCCAGCGGTTTACCCGGCTGTTCTCGACCCACCCGCCGATGAACGAGCGGATCGCCGCCCTCCGTGCTCGCGCCCCCCACGGCGCCACCGGACGACGCGTGTCCGTCGCGTAGCCACCCCCGGGATCGGTCGCTGCACCATTTTTTGCCTCCAGTTGGCCGTGTGTTGCGGTTGACCGGTCGGGAGCCGGAGCCTCGACGACGTGCATCGGTTAGCGGTGGATGATCGCCCTCTGCGTACACCCGCCCTCGACTCATGCCGTCGCTTTCGATTATCGCCCTCGCCGCCATGTTCACCGCCGCGGGGATAGCGCACTTCATCTGGCCTGCCATGTTTGCCAGAATCGTTCCACCCTACCTGCCGGCCTCGATGGCGCTCGTATATATCAGCGGAGCGTTTGAAATTGCTGGCGGCATCGGCGTGCTGTTCCCGCAAGTCCGGTTCTGGGCAGGATGGGGTCTGATCCTCCTGCTTCTGGCCGTCTTTCCTGCCAACATCCACATGGCGCTCAACCCGGATGCCTTCGGCCGCATTCCTGAATGGAGCCTCTGGGCGCGGCTGCCGCTTCAATTCGTCCTGATCGCATGGGTGTACGTCGCCGCCTGCCGTCCTTGAGGCTGACCGATCAGATCACATGGACCGCGGCAGAAACACGCGGAACGTGCTCCCAACACCCTTCTCTGTGTCGACCGTAATGGCGCCGCCGATCATCTCGACGAGGCGGGCGGAGATGCTCAGACCGAGGCCCGTTCCTTCAAATGAGCGGCTGTAGCCAGTGGACTCCTGCTCGAACGGTGTAAAGAGGTGCGGGAGAAAGGCCTCATCGATCCCGACGCCGGTATCTTGAACGGCAATCTCGACCGGGAGCGACGACGGATCGGCACTCCCGGCGGTGATGCGCCCGTCGCGTTTCGCGGCCGCATCCCCGGTCGACGAGTGCCTGCGGCCGCGCGGTGCGTCCCGCGTTTTCCCGGAGCCCTCATGAAGGCGAAGGGAAACGGACACTCGCCCGGACGGAGTAAACTTCAGGGCATTCGAGAGAAGGTTGTTTACGACCCGCTCCAGTGCGCCGGGGTCACTGTAGACCACGATAGAGGTATCCGGAAGGTCGATCGCGATATTCAGCCCGTGCTGTTCGGCCTGCGGGCGAAAGAAGGACGCCGCCTCCTCCACCAGTTCGGCGACGTCGACGGGGCTCGGACGGACGCGAACGGTTTCACTCTCCAGCTGGGCATGATCCAGGACGGAATTCAGCGTGTGGAGAAGCCGTCGGCCTCCCCGCTGGATGTGCTGCACGAAGGGGCGCTGTGGGTCCGGGACCTCATTGGCCAGGATGTCGGCAAATCCGATCACGTTTGTGAGGGGCGTCCGGATCTCGTGGCTCATGTTGGCAAGAAACGCTGATTTGAGGCGATTCATCGTTTCCGCGTGCTCTTTGGCCCGAACGAGCCGGTCCTCAAACGACTTTCGTTCCGTCACGTCCCGCGACGTGGTGAGGAGCTTGACCACGCGGCCATCGTCGTCGGTCACGGGACGGGTCAGCGTTTCGAACCAGATCGAGCCGCCGTGGCGTCGCTGCATTCGAAACGTACCGCGCGCCCCGGAGGCGCCGGCCAGGACCGGCGCGTACGCTTCCGTCCATAACTGGTCGAGGTCGGCAGGGTGAACGATGTCGCTCAGATCGAGCCGCCGGAAGTCCGCCGGCGGGTAGCCGGTGAGCTGGTGAACGGATGGGCTGACCCACTCGATGCTACCGTCCAGGCGGTGCAGGCATACGAGATCGCGCATGTTCTCCGCCACCATCCGATAGCGGGTCTCGCTATCCTCAAGCTGCCGTTTTGCGCGGCGTCGCTCCGTCACGTCGACCGAGACGACCATCCCGGCGCTTACCCGACCGCCCTCGGCCCGTACCGGCACGAGTTGCGTTTCGTAGATTCGTCCCCGGTACTTGATTTCGTGACAGCTTGCTTGGCCGCCCAGAGCAGCCCGGTACGCCTTCCGGAGTTCGGCATCTGCGGAATCCGGGGCAAGGTGGCGGACGGGACGGCCGATGACGTCGGGTGGATTCAAGCCCACAGCGCGAAGCGCCTCGCCACCGGCGAGTTCCACCGTCAGATCGCGGTTAAACAGGAAGATGGCGCCGCTTGGAAAACTATCCACGAGCGCCCGGTACCGGGCTTCGCTATTCCGTGCGCGTGCATGGGCCTCCCGCTCCGAGGTAATGTCCCGTTGCACGGACACCCAGTACGCCGGACCTGCAGCCGCCACCTGCACGGGTGCGATGGTGCAGTGCGCCCAGAAGGTCGATCCGTCACGTCGGTAGTTCAGGATGTCCTCCGTCACGCGCTCGCCACGACCCATTGCCCGCGCAATCCGGTCCAGAGCCTCTTGATTCGTGTCCGGCCCTTTGAGAAGAAACAGCGTTTCGCCGATCACCTCGGACGCATCGTACCCGGTCATCTCCGTGAAGGCCCGATTGACGGAAACAACCCGGCGCCCGCGGCGATCTCTGGACGGATCTTCCAGCAAGATCATTGCCTCCCCTGCCTGGTCCATCGCCGCGCTCTGCAGGCGGTAAAGGGAGTTATCGTCCAATGGGTCGGGAAAATTGGAGACCATCGGGAGATCACAGGTCGAAACGTGTCCGGTCATGGGAGTCTCGTCTTACAAGCCGCGCAACGGAATCACGGAGCTGCAGCAGCCTGCAGACGCACCCACCCGACGGGTTGGACAGAAAATCCTCAACGGGAATGAAAACGGGACGAAGGGACCGCTACAACGGTTCCGGATTGCTGGAAAGGACGGGCGGTGAGCAGAAACAGGCGTCCGCTCTGATTTCAACACCGCCAAAACGGTACGAACTGAGACATCCCGCCCATCGGGGATGAGCGGGATGACGGGACTTCACCACGGCCGAGACGATCTACCGGGTACATCAGAGATTCTGGAGATCCACCCGGTCCTTTATCTTCTTATACAGATCCCACGAGATCAGGACGGCCTGAGGATCGTTATTCCGCTGAATCATGATTCCGCGCTTGCTTCCCTGTACCTGATCAATGAGTTCGGAGGTCTGGCTCCGAACCTCGGTAATGGTCGCAATGGCGTCTACACCTTCCGTCTTGTACATGGTCGACCGCTGCTTGAGTGGAAGAATGGCGAGCGCTTCCCCGCTAGATATCATAAATATAGATATATAATCAGGAGGAGTCAACTTTTATTGTGTCGTCATAGACTACGCCTTTAGTTAATGATCGAGTAAGACGTCGGCCACGCCACCCCGTCGTGACTGGCGCGGGTTCGAAAGAAAGGGAAGGCATACCGACCGGCGCGAGCGCCTACCGGGACCCGCATCGGGTAGGTGATGTCTGCCCGAGTCCAACGGTCCGACCAGGGGCCGGTGCTTCCCCGCGTACCGGATGGTCGATCTCCCGCGATCACGGCCGACCGGCACCGGGACCTGGCGGTAGTCACGCCCTTCGACCGACCGGCAGGGAACAGCAACGTATCCGAACGGAGATTTTGCCGATCACGGCAATCAGGCCCCTGAATCGCCGGAAACGGCCGTTTTAGAAGCCGGAATCAATGATTCACGGTCTCTTCCCAAATCATGCCGTGATTTTCTGCACTGTATTCACTGCATGAAACGCCGATTTAAGGATGACACGTGTATGTTTGTTGACAAAGGTAAAGGGCTGAGCCCTCTCACGTTTCCACAGATAGAAGACTCCACCAAGGGATATGTACCATACTGAAGGCGTCGATTCGGTCGCAACGATCACAGAGCTGCGGGCCGAGACGTCCGATCTGATTGATCACGTCCGGGACTCCAAGACCGGCGTATTGATTCAGAAAAACAATGAGCCGCACGCCGTGCTGATTTCCTGGGAGATGTACAAGTCCATCAAGGAAGAAGTGAATCTGGACCAACTGTAGATGGCAGCCCGCTTCCGCTGCCTGCGGACACGCACGAACGACTTGCTGGACCGCGTGTGTAGCGTAGGGACGCGTATGTACCGGTACACGTGCTACCGACACGCCGTCGGTGCCGCTCCCGTCAGGGGCGCGTTCCCACTGGGGCGCGTCCTTTTTTTGTTGACTCGTTTTCATCGATGCTCCTTTCGGTCGTGCGGGCGCGTCATTAGTCATTAGTCGCGTTCTGACGTCATGAGCGGCGGAACCGGGAGGCACCGTGTTGCTATACCTTTGTCGACATTGATGTACCGATCAATTTCCGCCGTCCCTCGTCTCGACGAGGCATTTGGTCGGCGTCGTGATGTATCGTGCCTCGTGCCCGTCCGACCGGTCCAAGCTCCGAATGAAACGTGATCTGTCGGTCGACGAAGGCATTCGCCCACCGGCCCGGTACGAAAATCGACGCCTCGACCGTTCATCGTCATGATGACCTGCCCGTCGCCAGCCGGCGCCGGCGTCCGCTTCCTTCCTCCAACCCCGTGCCCCTGATCTATGCGCACGTTATTACTCGCCCTCGTTGCGGCACTGCTGTTCGTGCCGGAAAGTCACGCTCAGCGCTCGACACCGTTCTCGTCAGACCTCGCCATTCACGGAGACGATGTTCTCGTCGGCGCCCCGTCCCACCCTCATGATTCCGGGCGCGTGTACGTGTTCTCACGCGACGAGGACGGCACCTGGAGCCGTGCCTCCTTCCTTCGCGCCGAGAACGGTGATCTCGAAGATGGCTTCGGCACATCCGTAGACGTTAGCGAGAACCGCCTCATCGTCGGTGCTCCCGGCGGCCAGGCCGCTTATATCTTCGAACGGGGCAATGACGGCGCGTGGCAGCAGTCCGCGCGCCTTGCCCCCTCCGACACGACCGAAGGCTACGGGACCCGCGTTGCGATTGACGGTTCGAGAGCCGTCGTGTCCGCAGCCACCGGCACCGGTCCGGGCAGCGCCTTCGTCTACGAACGCGGCGCAGACGGATGGGCCGAGTCGGCTGTCCTCACCGGCAGTGAGGCACGCGACGGATCGCAATTCGGCGCGGCCGTCGCGCTGAACGGCAATCATCTTCTCGTCGGCGCCCCGGCCAGCCAGAGCGGGACCGTCTATGCGTTTCGCTATGATGCGGAAGCGAATGCCTGGAATGAAACGGGACAGGTGACGCGGGACGCGATCCAGCGCGGTGCACAGTTCGGCGCCTCTCTCGCGATCCAGCGAAGCGCCGACGACGTCGTCCATCTCCTTGTTGGCGCTCCCCGTGAGGGACGCCGCACCGGTGCGGCGTACACCTTCGTATACGACGCCGAGGCAGAAACCTGGCGTGCCGGTGACCGCCTGCTCCCGTTCGACGGCGAGAGTCCGCACGCGTTCGGGACCGCACTCGCCTTCGACGGCAACGACCTTTGGATCAGCGCACCGGGCGCCTCTGATCGGGCCGGCGCGCTCTACCGCTTCGAACAGGGCGACGGCGACATGTGGGGCTCCGTCCGCCGGTTTGCCGCCAACGACGCCAAGCCCAATATCGGCCTCGGCGCCACCCTTGCAGCGTCCGAGGGGCTGCTGATCGCCGGGCAGCCGGGCGACGTGAACCGGTCGGGCACCGCGGCTGTCTTTACGGCCGGTGCCGACGGAGCGTGGTCGATGACCTCCATCCTCGATCCCGGCCCCTATGACGTACTCTCCCAGCAGACGGGGGATCGGGTCCGGTGCGAAGACGGAACGGCCGCGCGTTTCAGTTGCGAGCAGATCGATATGTCCGCATTCCTCCCTGTCCACGAGATCGGCGGGGGCCGCGGAAACGGCCTGAACGACATCTGGGGTTGGACCGACCCGCAGACCGGCCGCGAGTACGCCCTCGTCGGTCGCTTCAACGGCACCTCGTTCGTCGACGTGACCGATCCCGGCGCCCCGGTCTACGTGGGCGACCTGCCGATGACCGAAGGCTCGCGTGCCAACGTGTGGCGCGACATGAAAGTCTACCAGAACCACGTGTACGTCGTCGCCGACAACGCGGGTAACCACGGCATGCAGGTCTTCGACCTGACCCAGCTGCGCGACGTAGCCGCCGAAAACATGCCGGTCACCTTCGATCAGACCGCGCACTACGACAACGTCAACAGCGCGCACAACGTCATCATCAACGAAGACACGGGCTTTGCCTACATCGTCGGAGCCGGCGGTGGCGGAGAAACGTGCGGCGGCGGCCTCCACATGGTCGACATCCGCACGCCGGCCGAGCCCAGCTTCGCGGGATGCTTCGCCGACCCTTCGACGGGCCGCACGGGCACCGGTTACACCCACGATGCGCAGTGCGTCGTCTACAACGGCCCCGACTCAGAGCACCAGGGCAAAGAGATTTGCTTCGGCGCCAACGAGACCGCGATCAGCATTGCTGATGTGAGCGATAAGGACGATCCGACCGCCATCTCGACCGGCTCCTACCCCGATCACGCGTACGTCCACCAGGGCTGGCTCGACGCCGAGCACCAGTACTACTACGTGAACGATGAGCTGGACGAGATCAATGGACTGGTCGACAACACACGGACCCTCGTCTGGGACGTGTCGGACCTCGACGACCCGCAACTCGTCAACGAGTTTCTCCTTCCTGAGCGGTCGTCGGACCACAACCTGTACATCATCGGCGACGTGATGTACCAGTCCAACTACCAGAGCGGCCTCCGGCTCATCGACATCAGCAATCGGACCGAGCCGGTGGAGATCGGGCACTTCGACACGGTTCCGTTCGGGGACAACGGCCCCGGCTTCGGCGGGTCGTGGAGCAATTACCCGTTCTTCGACAGCGGCACGATCGTCGTCACCAGCATGAACGAAGGCCTGTTCATCCTGAAACGGTCGGAGCAAGGTCTTTAATCGCCTCACTCCGGTCCTGACCTCTCCTGCTGGACCTGCCGGCGGCGCGATGATCGCTGCCGCCGGTATTTTTTGTTTCATCCACGACGAATTCCTCTGATCATGACTCGACTTCTTTCGTTTGCCGCCGTACTGATGGCTGTTCTTCTCGTGGCCGTTGGATGTGCCACGGCACAGCCGAGCTCCACCGCTGACCAACAGCCCGACGCGGAGGACGCGGCCGCAACCGACGTTAGCCCCCGCATCTACGTTTGCAACCAGGGATCTGCGACCGTAACGGTCATTGACGCGACGACCCGCGAGGTTATCGAAACCGTCGACCTGCAGGCTCTCGGCTTCTCCGCCAACGCCAAGCCGCACCACGCCGTCGCCGAACCGGACGGATCGTTCTGGTACCTGTCCCTGATCGCGGAGAATACCGTGTTGAAGCTGACACCGGAGAATGAGATCGTCGGCCGCGTGACGATGGAAACCCCGGGCATGCTCGCCGTCCAACCGGAGGGGGATCTCCTCTTCGTCGGCCGATCGATGAGCGCGGTCAACCCGCCGAAGAGCCTGGGCGTCGTCAATCGCACGGATATGACGACGGACATGGTGGACACCTTCTTCCCCCGCCCGCATGCGCTGACGACGTCGGCTGACGGTCGACGCGCCTTCGTCGCGAGTCTCGCCACCAATCAGATGTTGTCGCTGGATGCGGACTCCCGCGAGGTGGCGCTCACGCGTCTCGGCGGCGACAATCAGACCCTCGTCCAGTTCGCCGCCACCCCCGACGGTAGCCTGCTGATCGGCGGCGGACAGGTAACCGGACAGGTCTTGTTTTTCGACACGTCCGACCCGGCGAACATCACCGTGACGGACACGCTCGACGTTGGCAGCATGCCGTGGCACCCGGTCCTTTCGCCGGACGGCCAGACGGCCTACGTGCCGCTCAAAGGCGCCGACGCGGTGTCGGTCATTGACATCGAAGAGCGTGAGGAGATTCACCGCATCACCGGTACCGGCCTTTCCCAGCCGCACGGCTCGGCCCTTTCCCCGGGCGGCCGCTTCCTCTTTGTCACGAACAACAATCAGAACGGTGCCTACACGCCGACCGGCGATGACCCGAAGATCGGCACCGTCGTCATTATCGATACCGACTCGCGAGAGATTGTGAATGTGATCGAGACGGGCCGGAATCCGACGGGCATCGGCACATTCGGCGGGCAAACCGCCTCCTCCCTGCCGGTCGCGCCGTAAGCGCGCCGCATCGCCTCCCTCGATCGATTCCGTCCCCTTTCTCCGGTTTATGATGCTCCCGGCATTGCCCCGTCCCGCACGCCCCATCCTGCTCGCCGTCTCGATCCTGATCACTGCCGGGCTGGTTGCCGGGTGCGGGCCACAGGGCGTCGCCCCCTCCGGGGACGGCGAGCAGCCGGACGAGACGTTCACGCGGGACGTGTCGCCCTTTCCGGTGGCCGACACGAACGGCCGGGCCATCGCGCATCCCTTCCTGGGCGGCCTGAACGTTCCGCGCCCACAGCTCGTCGACATCGACGGCGACGGCGACCAGGACCTCTTCCTTCAGGAGGACACCAACGAACTGCGGTTCTTCGAACGCACGGCCGTCGACGGCGACAGCACCCGGCTGGTCTGGCGCACGGATCACTACCGCGAGCTGGACATCGGCGAGTGGTTTCGCTTTGCAGACCTGGACGGAGACGGCGATCACGACCTGCTTGCCGAACAGCCCTTCAGCTACATCCGGCTGTACGAAAACACGGGCACGGACGGCCAACCGGACTTCTCCCTCGTGGCGGACACGCTCAAGACGACCGACGGAGAGCCGATCTTCTCTGACCGGCAGAATATCCCGACGGTCGCGGACGTAGACTGCAACGACCGGCTGGACCTGTTTCTCGGGCGACTGGATGGGACGGTCGATCGGTACGAGGCCGCCGCACCGATGCAGCCTGGCAACATGCCGTCATTCGACCTCGTGACCGAAAAGTACGAGGACATCGAGATCGTCAACCAGATCGGCACGCTGCACGGAGCCAACACGCTTGCCTTCGCCGATCCGGACCAGGACGGGGACCTCGACCTCTTCTGGGGCGACTTCTTCGAGCCCGGCCTGTTGCTGATTGAGAACCGGGGCGCCGTCTGCGAGGCCCCGGACCTGCGCAGCACCCCGCGCCCGTTCCCCCCGGAAAACCCGATGAGCACCAGCGGCTACAACGCACCAACCCTCGGTGATACCGGGGGCGACGGCGACCTCGACCTGCTGGTGGGCGTTCTGGGCGGCGCCTACGACGCCACGACAACCCTCGTCGACAACCTGTACTTTTACGAACACGAAGGGGATCGGTACGACCTGCAGTCACGGCAGTACGTCGGCGGCATCGACGTCGGAAACGAAAGCGTCGGGGCGGCCGGGGACATCGACGGGGACGGCGACCTTGACCTGCTGCTCTCGAACAAGATCGAGCCGTCGACCGGCGTGTCGTCGCAGGTACGAAGGCTGGAAAACGTAGGCTCCGCGTCGGCCCCCGCGTTCCAGATGCGCGGCATGCTCGACCTGCCGGACGCCTACCGGTATGCCCCGGCACTGGGCGACCTGGACGGGGACGGCGATCCCGATCTCGTCCTCGGCACCTGGACCGGCGACCTGTTTTACGCCGAAAATGAAGGAGGCAACTTCTCGATTCGGGAAAGCCCGATCGCCAGCATCCCTCGCGGCAGCAACGCCGTCCCGACCCTCGGCGACCTCGACGGGGACGGCGATCTGGACCTGCTCGTCGGTGAAGGCTCCGGGACGATTAACCACTTCCGGAACGAGGGCACGCCGTCCGACCCGAACTTCGTCCTGGTCACGGAAGACCTCCCCGGCGTGTCGGTCAAGGCGCGCAGCACTCCGCACCTGACGGATCTCGACGGTGACGGCCGGCTGGATCTGCTGGTCGGCTCCGAGCTGGCCGGTATCACCGTCTACCGCGGTATGGGTGACGGCACGTTCCGGGACGATGGACCGCTGCCGGTCGATGCGCCGAAGCTGACCGCTCCGTTCCGGGCAGACCTCACCGGCGACGGCACGGCGGACCTTCTGAGCGGCGGGGATGGCGGCGGACTCCTCTTCTGGCGGGGACGGTGACTCCCCGAACGGGGAGCGTGTGACCGTTGAACGGTTCCCCGGACTTGTTCTTCTCGGGGCGTGGTGATACCCTTGAGAAGACCCTCGTCCGTCGAACGCCCCGAGATCTATGATCATTCGCCCCTCCGCGCTGTTCTGCGCCGTGCTGCTTGCCGGTCTCTTCGTCGCCTGCTCCGGCGCCGAAACCACCACCGACGAAAGCGGCCGTCCCATGCCGTCCGAGAGCGCAGCCGAGGACGCCATCGAGGAGTCACTGATGTCGTTCAACGACGCGTGCATCAATCCACAGGCGCTGTCGCAGGGGGAAACATTCCCCGTCACGCTCATTGAGCCGGATACGACGCGCCCGACGGTAGCCGTTCGTCAGTTTCTAACGCTGGAAGACGCCGGCCTCGTGGCCTCGAACCGCGTCGTCGACGACCGCGGGCTCGTCAAGAACACGTTCACGCTCACCGACGACGGGCAGAAGTCGGTGCAGACCGTCTACCAGTTTCGGGGATGGCGGTCTGCCCTCTGCTACGCCACGCCGGAAGTTACGCGCATCGACACGATCTTCGCCCTTCGCCAACCGGCACAGCAGCCTCTCGCCGAAGTTCAGTACGCCTACCAGCGCACCGACCTCGAAGACTGGGCCCGGCGCGACGACATCCAGCAGAATTACCCGGACGTGCGCGATGTTCTCCCGACGATGAACCAGACGGAAACGGCGCGTGAAACCGTTGTGCTAACCGGCAACGGATGGCGTTCCCTCCGTGTGATTCGCCGGACGGATGATGCGAACGAACCCGTCCCGGGGCAGGACGCTCCACCGGAAGCCACTGAGGATGCATCTAACATGCGGGAGTGGTAACGCCATGCCGCGCGTGCGGCATCCGGTCCGCGACACCGCTCATTGCTGTCGTGAGTCGATTGTGCACGTGGTGTTGATGCCCCCGCGCACGTTGTACTCCGTGGTAACGACCAGATACTCCGGGTTGTCGAGGTGTTGCATCAGGTCGTCGAAAATGATCGGCGTCAGGTCTTCCTGCGCCGCACCGACCTGGCGCCACGAGACGATGTAGTATTTCAGGCTCTTCAGCTCGACGATCCAGTCGCCCGGCACGTACTCGATGCGGAGCGTGCCGAAATCGGGGAGTCCGGAGAACGGGCAGAGCGCAGAAAATTCGCCCGCCTCCGTCTCATACGTGACCACCTGACGCGCGTCGTGCTCGTACGGAAGCCGTTTGATCTCCTCATTTCGTTCCGACGGCGGAAGAAACGGTCGCACCTCCCCTTCCGGCTCGATGCCGTATTGCTTCATGTGATCGAGTGCCAGACGCGTGTGCCGGACGGCCTGTTCTTCCAGGTCCTGGTAGACCTTTTCCAGATCGCGGTCGTTCGAGGAACTCATAGGGTCGGTGGGTTGGCGGGAAAGGACGTACGGGCGCCGCGCATCGACGGCGGAACGCTCCATTCTGCGTGATCTTACGACGACATCCACGTATGTTGTTGAGAAACCTGTGATCGCACCGTCCGGTTCGCCGCCGCGAAGGAATTCCGTCCCCCTTCACCGCGGCTGCCGCTCGACGCACCTCGTCTATCGCCTTCCATCTTCAACGCATGGTCTTTTCCGCCTCCTCCGACAGCACGCCGGCAGGCGACAATGTGCCCGGATCAAACGCGCCGGCATCAACCGCGCCGGTCGTATCCGGGGCGGTAGCCCCTTCATCCGCGTCCTCTTCGACCACTCCGTCGCCCACCTACCACGTCAAGGAAGTCTTTCGCACCGTGCAGGGAGAAGGATTCTGGGCGGGCCGGCCGGCCGTGTTCGTGCGGATGGTGGGCTGCAACATGTGGAGCGGTTACGAGGACGACCGCGAGCGCGACGCCGAACGCACGGGGGCCGACTGCCCGCTCTGGTGCGATACCGACTTCACGAAAGAAGGAGCAGAAACGTATTCGGTTGATGACCTCGTCGCCCGAATGCAATCGGTCGGGAACGGCATCGACTTCTGTGTCATCACCGGCGGTGAGCCACTACTCCAGCTCGATTCGACGCTCGTGCGCGCGCTCCACGACGCCGGGTTCGAGGTCGCCTGCGAGACGAACGGTACGATACGCCTGGAGGATACGTTTTGGGACGGGGAGGCGCAGCGGGTCGTCCCGCCGGACTGGATCGTATGTAGCCCCAAGTTACCGGAGGATGAGCTGGTTGTGGAACGATACGACGAGCTAAAGCTGGTGGTGCCGGACTACCGGCCCGAGGCGTACGCAGCGTTTGCCGATCGCGCCACCCGTCACGAACTGGGCGCCGGGCTGCGACGGCTTCTCTGGTTGCAGCCCGAAGACGGCCCTCGACTGGACGAGGCAATGCAGCTGGCCGTCGACCTCGCACTCGACCATCCCAACTGGCGGGTGAGCGTGCAAACTCACAAGGTGCTGGGCGTTGACTGAGCACGCGACGCATCAGCTTCCCTTTTCTCATCGACATCCGATCCCGCTCGTGATGGACGCTGCCGCCCGCTTTCCCCGCCTCAGTAGGCAGGCTTGGGACACGCTGCGCCGGCACCCGATCCGAGCCTGTGTCCTCGGCATCCTGCTTGTGGGCATGCTCTCCCTGGCCTGGCCGCTCCCGCCCACGGCTGATGCCCCGAGCGGGGTCGTCAGTCTCAAGATCACGGATCGCTCCGGCCAGGTACTCCGCGAGATCCGTCCAGACGGGCGAGGCCGACCGGTGCCGCTCGCCGCCGTCGATACGTCCGTCCTCGCGGCCCTCATCGCAACAGAAGACCGCCGCTTCTACCGGCATCCCGGCGTCGACCCGCTCGCCGTCCTGCGCGCACTTCGGTCGAATCTGCGCGAGGGCCGGGTCGTCAGCGGGGCATCTACCCTCACGATGCAGGTTGCCCGACGCCTCCGCAACACCCGGGAGCGAGGATGGTGGGACAAAATCGTCGAGGCTCACCTCGCCGTCCGCGTTGACCTTCGATGGTCGAAGGACCGGATTCTGAGCGCATGGCTGAATCGCGTGTCGTATGGGAATCATACCCACGGGATCGAGTCCGCCGCGCGGCTCTACTTCGGGAAACATGCGATCGACCTGACGCGGGCTGAATCCGCGTTTCTCGTCGGCCTTCCCCAGAGCCCGTCGCGTTACGACCCGTTTCGTCATCTCGATCGGGCCCGCCAGCGCCAGCGGTCCGTGCTTGATGCCATGGCCCGGGCCGGCGACCTGACCCGCGAGGAAGCCGACCGCCTGGCGTCCCTTCCGCTCGATCTGAATCGTCCCCGCCAGGTCTTTCGCGCTCCGCACTTCACCGAATGGCTGCGTGTGCATCGGGGCCTCGATGACCCGGACCGCCGCGCTTCGAGCTCCGGCAGCGCGCCGCCCGTCGAACTCCGCACCACGCTCGATGCCAAACTGCAGCATGCCGTGGAGCAGCGGGTGCGATCGCACATGAAGCGTCTGGACGGCGACCGCGTGACGAACGCCGCGGTCGTCATTCTGGAGAACCGAACCGGAGCCATCCGCGCATACGTCGGGAGCGCTGATTTCTGGAACGACAACATCGCCGGCCAGAACGACGGCGTTCGGATGCGCCGCCAGCCGGGCTCCACGCTGAAGCCGTTCGTGTATGCGCGTGCTCTCGACACCCGGCTCAAGACAGCCGCCTCTATCCTCCCAGACATCGAACTCAACGTGCCGGGAGCCGGCGGTGCCTTTACGCCGACCAATTATGACGGCACGCTGCACGGCCCGACGCCTCTTCGCGAAGCGCTGGCGAACAGCTACAACATCCCCGCGGTGCGCGTGGCGCAGAAGCTCGGTGCGGGAGACGTGCTCCGCACGCTGCGGAACGCCGGACTGACCTCCCTCGACCGTGAGCCGGAGCACTACGGCGTCGGTCTCACGCTCGGGAACGGCGACGTACGCCCGCTTCACCTGGCGCGTGCCTATGCCGGCATCGCCCGGGGCGGCACCCTTCCAGGCCTTCGCTCCGTGCTGTGGTCCCGCACGACGGATGAAGACACGATCCACGTGCCGGGCGACGCCGCACGTCCGATGAACCTCTCCCCCGGCGCCCTCCGCATCGTCACAGACATCCTCAGCGATCCGTACGCCCGCGCCGAAGCCTTCGGCCGCCACGGACCGCTCGACTTCCCCTTTCCCGTGGCAGCCAAGACCGGCACCTCAAAGGACTACCGCGACAACTGGACCGCCGGCTTCACGCCAGACTATACGGTCGTCGTGTGGGTTGGAAACTTCGACGGATCGCCGATGCGTCGGATCAGCGGCGTTACGGGTGCTGGCCCGCTTTTCCACGCAGTCGTGTCACACCTCGGGCCGGGAGGCGCCTTCCCCGACCCATCGACGGCCGGCCTACAGTCCGTGGAGATCTGCCCGGCGAGCGGCCGCCGTCCCGGCACCTTCTGCCCAACGAAGCGCGCCGAATGGTTCCTGCCCGGCACGGCCCCGGCCGCGGGCGACACGTGCAATGTGCACCGGCGCATCGCCATCGACGAGCGGTCCGGCCTTCTTGCCACCGAAGCGACGCCGGCCGACGACCTTCGTGAACGCGCCTATACCGTCTATCCGCCGCCATATCACGCCTGGATGCGCGAACACGGGATGCCGCTCCCTCCCGACATTACCCACGAGGCTGCACGGAGTGAGGCTCCACAAACTTCCTGGCGCACCACCGACCGCCTTGCCATTCACTACCCGCTTTCAGGAGCGAACTTCCATCTCGACCCCGTCCTCCGCGATTCCTTTCAGCGCGTCCACCTTCGCGGCACCGCTCCAGGCACGTGGCACGATGTGCACTGGATCATCGACGGCGAACGGATCCAAGGCGATTACCGGGACGCCCGGTGGCGCCTCGAACCCGGCCGCCACACGATCCACCTGCGAGCCATCGGCCCCGACGGGACGCGATACCGCAGCCGGCAGGCCGCTGTGACGGTTCACGATACGCCCGAGACGGCCGGCTGGGCGCAGAACGAAGCGCCCTGATAATCGCGCTCCCGGGAATAGTGATCATAGGAAGTTTTCGTGCGAGGCACGAGTGTTCAAATGCCGGGGAACAGCGAGCGGGCGGAGCGTCGATGCAGGAGGGCGTCGCTCCGTCGATTGCCGAACGATCGGCGTCAACAAGTTGGATAACCGGCCCCGTTTTCATACGTTACCTGCGGGTCCGTTGCTCATTGGCGACCCCCTTCCGTCGCAGCGCAGCCCACGGTTTGCCGTGCGGTTTCCCCGTCCCTTTCGATTCACCCGTGTCCCATGCTGCGCCCGAATGTGCTTCCGCGATTCGCCGTCTTCGCCTGCGTTCTTGTGATGGCGTTCATGCTTGCGCACTGCGGTGGCAGCAACGAGGAGGTGTCGCAGGCGGCCCTCCGGACGCAGGGGTACGATGTGGGGAGTGCCGACATGCCGGCGCGATCGGACGAGGCCGCGACCTACACGCCTACGCAGGACGGACCGCTCCGCGTTCTCAGCACGTCGCCTTCAGGCGTCATGCACAATCCAACCGCGCGGCCACCGGTCACCGCCACGTTTTCCCGTCCCATGATCGCGCTCGGGTCCGAGCCGAACGTTCGCCCCGACGCCATCACGCTGGATCCGTCCGTCCCCGGCTCGCTCCGCTGGGAAGGCACGCAAACGCTCGTCTTTCAACCCGCCGAGGACCTCCCGCCTGCAACCGTGGTGACAGCCACACTGGCCGGCGACATCACCTCGCTGGAAGACGAGACGCTCGGGACGCCCGTCACCTGGACCTTCGAAACGGAGCGGCCGCGTCTCACCGAATCGCGGCCTCGGGATCAAGCGCGCTTCGTTGAGCCGGGCGACAGCGTGCACCTTGCCTTCTCCCTCCCCGTCCGCGCGTCTGCCGCCGAGCCGTTCGTTTCCGTCGAAACCTCGACGCGCCCGTCGCCCTACCGCCTGGAGCAAATCAACGACACGCTGCTCACCCTCGTCCCCGGCCAACGGCTTCCGAAAGGGACGGAGGTGCAGGTCACGCTCGGCGAGGGACTGCCGACGACGACCGGGGCGCTCGGGCTCGCTGAACCGAAAGACATCCGGTTCCGCATTCGCCCCGACCTATCGATCACGGAAATGAATCAGGGCGGTCGCGGGTTTGATGCGCAGTTCTATCCAGCCAACGGCATCACCCTGGGCTTCTCGACGCCCGTTTCGCTCGGGGACCTGAAAAAATCCCTCACCTTTGAGCCGGCGGTCGACTGGCCCGAATCTCTCGACGCACGCGCCGAGAACGAAACGACCGTTCACCGGCTGCCGCTGCCGTTTGAAGCCGAAACCAGCTATAAGGTCCGGATCGACGGGCTGACCGACGGTTTCGGACAGGAGATGCCCACGTTTCAGCGGCGTTTCCGCACCCGTGCGTACCGCCCGCAGCTCCAGATGGACCAGGGCATGATGGTCATCGAATCGGATCAGTACCCGATCATTCCGGTCCGCGCCACGAACGCCGGCGGCATTGACGTGGGAATGCGGGCGTTTTCGAAGGACGAGGTGGTGCCCCTCCTGAGCCAGTTTCGCCAATACGGGAGTGAACGGGAAACCTACTTCGAGGAAACCATTCCGCGTACGCGGTACTGGGACTTCGATCTTCCGCGCAATGCGCCCTCGGTGGTTCCCATGCGTCTCGACTCCATGCTCGCCGACAGCACCGGGCTGGTGGGCATCAACGTGCGCTGGGACCGCCCGGACTCGGACTACGACATGGATTACGAAGCCCTTGCTCAGGTCACTTCGCTCGGCGTCACGGGGAAGTTCAGCCCGCATCAGAACCTGATCTTCGTCACGCGACTGAATGACGCCACCCCGATACGCGGTGCATCGGTTGAGATCCGCGGGCCGGACAACGACGTGCTGTGGAGCGGTACGACGGACGCAAACGGGCGGGCACAGACACCGGGATGGTGGGCCCTGGGCATCCCGAAGTCGTCCGACTACCGTGCACCGGAGCAGTTCGTCATCGTCGAGCACGGCGGCGACGTGGCCGTGACCAGCAGCCGATTCGACAGCGGTGTGGAGCCGTATCGCTTCGGCATCAACTACGACCTCGGCCCGGACGCACAAACGGAGAAGGCGCTCGTTTTTTCCGACCGGGGCCTGTACAAGGTCGGAGAGACCGTCCACCTCAAGGCGATGGCCCGCCAGAAAACGGACGGCGCCTGGGCCAACCTGTCGGATGCCATCGAGGTGCAGATCAGCGACCCCCGGAACGAAGACGTGTTGACGGAGACGTTCACGCCCGACCGGATGGGTGCGTTCGATCTGTCGTGGGACCTTCCGCCGGACGCCCCGAGGGGTCGCTACACGGTTCGCCTCCGGCACGACGACGAGACGATCGAGTACGGGTCCTTCCGCGTCGAGGACTTCCGACGCGCCACCCTGGACGTGGATGCCACAACGTCGTCCCTACAGTACGTTGCGGGGGACTTTTTCGAGGGCACCATCGCCGGGCGCTACCTGTTCGGGGCCAGCATGGAAGGGCAGCCGGCCGAGTACCGCCTGTCGATGAGCGACACGCGCTACACGCCGCCCGGCTACCCCGCGTATCAGTTCGGCCCGACGGCCGCGCGACAGTACGGCACCATCACCCGAGGGGAAGGGCCGCTCGACTCGACCGGTGTCGTCACCGTCCGCAAGCAACTCGAAGGAAATAGCGAGGGGAGCCCGGTGCGCCTGACGTGGAGCGGTACTGTGACGAGCCCGACGGATCAGACCATGAGCGCCGAGGCCGCGTCGACGATGCATCCCGGCCTGTTTTACGTCGGCCTCAAACCCGAAACGACCTTCCTCGACCTCTCCCGCGACACCACCTTCTCCGTTGACGTCATCACGACGGACCCGGCCGGCTCGCCTGTCGGCGGGAAGGACGTCACGATCGAGGTCGTACATGTGCAGTGGAACAGCGTGCAGGAGGTCGGAGCCGACGGCCGTCTTCGCTGGCGTAGCGAGAAGACGGAAAACGTCGTCTACAGCACCGACATTACGACCTCCGCGTCCGAAGCGCGACGCATGAGCATGGTTCTTCCGCGCGGAGGGCGGTACGAGATCCGTGCCCGTGCTCGGGACCTGCGCGGCAACACGATCCGGAGCGACACCCATGCGTACGCCACGGGCCGGGGCTACGTCGCCTGGCGCCGTGACGACGACGATCGCATCACCTTGACCCCGGACAAGGAAACCTACACGCCGGGTGAAACCGCGCGCCTGCTCGTCCAGTCCCCGTACGAGAAGGCCCGCGCACTCGTGACGGTCGAACGGGAAGGCATCCTGTCCAGCCGCGTGATCGACATCGACAAGACGGCGCCGCAAATCGACCTCCCGATTACGGACGCGCACCTGCCCAACATTTACGTGAGCGTTATCCTCCTGAGCGGGCGAACGGCGCCCCCGCAGAAGACGAGCGACCCCGGCGCGCCCGGGTTCAAGATCGGGTACACAAGCCTTCGCGTCGACGCCGACGAGAAGCACCTCCGCGTGGACGTCTCGCCAGAGGAAACGCAGTACCGGCCCGGGGAAGAGATCACCGTGGACCTCCGGTTGACCGACGCCTCCGGGAACGGCGTGCCGGGCGAGATCACATTCTCCGCAGCGGATGCCGGTGTGCTCGACCTGATCGGCTACTCACTCCCCGATCCCTTCGGGACGTTCTACGGTCCGCGCCCCCTGAACGTAACCACGAGCGAGCTCCGCGCTGAGATGGTCGAACAGCGAAACTATGGACAGAAAGCTGAAGACCCCGGCGGGGGCGGCGGCATGGGACAGAACGTCGTTCGTACGGACTTTCGGCCCCTCGCGCACTGGGCACCGTCGATCCAGACGGACGGCAGCGGCCGCGCGGAGGTCACGTTTGATCTGCCGGAGAGCCTGACCACCTTCCGCCTGATGGCCGCCGCCGCGTCGCGCGACCAGTCGTTCGGCAAGGGTCAGGCCAACATCGTCGTGACCAAACCGCTCGTGTTGAAGCAAGCGATGCCTCGGTTTGCCCGGTTGGGCGACGACTTCGAGGCGGGCGTGCTCGTCTCCAACCGAACCGACACCGGCGGGACCGTGGAGGTGACCGCCGACCCCGAGGGCGGCATCACGCTCACCGGGGATGCGACGCGGACCGTTGAGCTTCCAGCCGGTGCCACCCGCGAAGTGCGATTCGACTGGACCGCACGGAATCCCGGTCAGGCCTCGGTACGCTTCCGCGCGTCGCTGAACGGCGAGACGGATGCCTTCCGCACCACACTCCCCATTCAACTCCCGCGGACGAAGCTGGCGGATGGGACGTTTTCCTCCACGGAGACGCGTCAGGATGAGGCGATCGTCCTTCCCGCCAACGCCCTGCCCGGAGCAGGCCAGTTCAGCGTGAAGCTGTCGAGCACCGCACTCGTCGGCCTGGACGGAGCCATCGAACACCTCTTCGACTATCCGTATGGCTGCCTGGAGCAGACGACGTCGCGTATCCGGCCGTTGCTACTGGCCAACGATGTCGTCGACGCATTCGACCTGGACGTCGTCGATGGCGACCGCAATGAAGCCATCCAGACGTGGCTCCAGTCGCTCCGATCCTTCTGGACCGGCGACGGGTTTTCGCTCTGGCAAGGAAGCCGGCACGACAACCCGTTCGTCACAGGGTACGTGCTTCTGGCCCTGGCGGACGCCCGGGAGGCCGGATACAGGACCCCGTCGTCGCTGACCGAGAAGACGCTGGCGGCCGTCGAGCAGTACGTTCGCAATCCGAGCGACCGCCCAGACTACTACTCCGCCGCCGTGTGGAAAACGACGCGGGCTCAGATGCTGTACGCGCTTGCCCGGCACGGACGAGTGCTGGAAGGAGAAATTGACGCGCTCGCCTCCGATCCACCCGCCTCGCCGGAGGGGCTCAGCTTCCTGTTGCGGGCGATCATAACGGCCGACCATGATGCCCTCTCGCGCTTCGAGCCGTCGATCGCGGATCGCCTCCGGAACCGCATTCGCGTGGAAGCGACACGGGCCTACCTCGACGCCCCGGACCGGGATGACTACCGGTGGATCTTCTCCAGTGATGTTCGCGCCACTGCGTTCGGCCTCACGGCGCTGATCGAAAGCGATGCCAGCGATGATTTCCAGCCGGTCGCCGAACGGATGGTTCGCTACCTGATGCGCGAACGGCAGAACGGACACTGGGCATCGACCCAGGACAATGCGGCGGCCGTGGACGCGCTTCGGGTGTACTTCGACGCGTACGAAACGACGACGCCCGACTTCAGCGCGCAGGTCAAGCTGGCCGGGCAGACCGTCCTCGAGAGATCCTTCCAGGGGCGGAGCCTGGACGTTGCAACGGATACGGTCGGCCTCGACGCCATGCCGTCCGGCCGTGAGGTACCAGTCACCGTGGCGAAGGACGGGGAGGGTAGAGTCTACTACTCGCTCCGGCTGCAGACCTATACCGCCGAGCCCGTCGAGGCGAGCGACCAGGGGATGGTGGTCGAACGCCGAATCCAGCGGCTGGACAACAGCGGGACGCCCGTGGGCGAATGGATGACCACCGGCCGCGACCGCATCAGGCTGTCGCCGGGCCAACTCGTCCGGGTCCGCCTTCGCCTGACCACCCCCACGGCAAGAAACTACGTCGTCGTCGACGATGCGCTACCGGCAGGACTCGAACCCATCAACGCCGATTTTGCGACGACGCGAGAGGACGTGACGGACAATGCAGAGATGGGCACCGACCGCTGGTGGGGATCGTTCAACCACACCGAGACGCGCGATGATCGTGTTCTGCTCTTCGCCGACTATCTCCGCCAGGGCGAACATGCCTATACGTACGTCGCCCGTGCGACCACCCGCGGCACGTACACGCATCCACCCGCCGAAGCCGAAATGATGTACGCGCCCGAAACCCGGGGACGAACCGCCACCAGCACCATGACGGTGGCCGACCTACCTGCGCAGGCCGAACGGTAATCGGCGGAAGCGCGCGATTCGAACGTCCATGCTCTAATTTCGCACGTTGCATCTCGGCCTGACCCTTGACACTTCCGCCCGCATTTTAGACTCTCCACTGTAGGGCTTGACCCCACACGATATACCGTGTGCCAACCGATGCCGATCTTCCCTTCGGAGTCGCATATTGACAGATGGATGCTGCCCGTCCGAAGCCCCGATCAACGGGTCGAACGCCGCGCTGCATCTACCGGTCTGCACAAACCCGCACGCATCGCCGCTATTTACATGCCGCCCTCAATTCACCGCTCTGACCGCTTTCTCCGCTCCGGGCTCGCCGCCTGACGGACCTCATTACTCACCGTTTCCACCCGACCGATCGACCCTTCTGACAGGGACAGTCTTTATGTCTGACATTAATCTTTCTGCACACGGCATCGACGTCGACGACGTCCTCCGCAACGCGACGCCTGCCGAACTTTACGAAGAAGCGGTACGTGTCGACCCGTCCGCTCGCATTACGCGGACCGGGGCGCTTCGCATTGAATCCGGCGAAAAGACGGGCCGCAGTCCCGCCGATAAGCGCATCGTTCGCCACCCGGAAAGCGAAGACGATATCTGGTGGGGGCCGATCAACATGGAAATCGACACCCACACGTTTCAGATCAACCGCGAACGGGCGCAGGACTACCTTAACACGCGCAACCGGTTATACGTGATCGACGGGTTTGCCGGGTGGGACCCGAAGCACCGCCTGAAGGCGCGCATCATCTGCTCCCGGCCGTACCACGCGCTCTTCATGCATAACATGCTGATCCGCCCGACCCGGGAGGAACTGGCCGACTTCGGCGAGCCGGACTTCGTGATCTACAACGCCGGCCAGTTTCCCGCCAACCGGCAAACGCAGCATATGACGTCGAAAACAAGCGTCGACGTCTCGTTTGAAGACAGCGAGATGGTGATTCTCGGTACGGAGTACGCCGGGGAAATGAAGAAAGGCATCTTCACCGTGATGCATTACCTCATGCCCAAGCGCGGTGTGCTGTCGATGCACTGCTCCGCCAACGAGGGCGACGACGGCGACGTGTCGCTTTTCTTTGGCCTGTCGGGCACGGGAAAAACAACTCTCTCGGCCGACCCGAACCGGATGCTCATCGGTGACGACGAACATTGCTGGAGCGACGAGGGTGTCTTCAACATTGAGGGAGGCTGCTACGCCAAGGCCATCGACCTATCGGCGGAGAAGGAGCCGGAGATCTACCAGGCCATCCGCTACGGCACGGTCCTGGAAAACGTAGTCGTCGACCCGGGGACGCGCGCGGTCGCTTACTCCGACACGTCGATTACACAGAACACGCGGGCGTCATACCCGCTGGAGTACATTCCAAACGCGAAGATCCCGGCGATGGGCGACCACCCGGACAACATCATCTTCCTGACGTACGACGCGTTTGGCGTCATGCCGCCAGTGGCCAAACTGACGCCCGAGCAGGCGATGTATCACTTCATCAGCGGCTACACGGCGAAGGTGGCGGGCACGGAAATGGGCGTGACCGAGCCGAAGGCAACATTCAGCGCTGCGTTCGGCGCCGCGTTCCTCGTCTGGCATCCGAGCGTATACGCAGAGATGCTGGCAGAGAAGATGCGCGAGCACGGCTCGGAAGCATGGCTCGTCAACACGGGTATCACCGGTGGCCCGTATGGGACTGGCCACAGGATGCCGCTACCTCACACCCGGTCCATCATCGACGCCATTCACGACGGTGCGCTGACGGACGTCGATATGACGCAGGACCCGGTCTTCGGCTTCCAGGTGCCGCTCCATTGCCCTGACGTGCCCGACAACATCCTGCAGCCGCGCAAGACGTGGGACGACGTCGAGGCCTATGACGAACAAGCCCAGAAACTGGTCGGGCTCTTCCGGGATCACTTCAAGCAGTACGAAGAGGTCGCCGATGCAGAAATCGCTGCAGCAGGCCCCACCCTGGAGCCGGCAAGCGTCTAAGCAAGGCTCGAACGACGCAGCGGTGATCCGACCCATCGCCCGTGCCCGGCGTCGCCCGTTCCGGCGGCGCCGGGCATTTTTCGCTCACGCCGTCCCCGGGCTTACGCGCCACCCCTAAGAGGAACCGCAGGTGTACCGGCAACGCAGACGCGCGGACTTCAGCGTGCACCGATGGCGCATGCACCACTCGTCCGAACGTACCGCCCCGGTCGCTCTACATCTCCGTGGATTTTCTACATGCTACAGCGTAGTCTACTAACGGTCTCGTTACTGCTCCCGGGGATGTACACATGGTGGCCCTGACACCCTTCAACGCAGGCCAACCACAACATTGACTTTCACCGAAGGGGGTGAAACCGGCGCTCGGATTGGCTCGCTTGTCGTTCTTCGGGACACAGGCGACCATCCGACGCCGGGGGGATGCAACGCCTCGCCGACGCTCGTCGGCGGGGCGTTTTTTGTTGCATTGATCGGCGGATATGATATGTGTCAAGTCCCAAAATGCGTTTCCATAAATCTCTGCCTCTGGCGGGGTATAGCATCCGGTTTCCCCGGCATGGGCCATCGCCGGTGTTCGCTTGCCGAGACTGTTGTGAGGGCGGTGCTCGTCGTAGAGCTGCACTGCCTCGCGGAGAGCGTTCTTCGCTTGCCTTACGTCCGCAAATGTGTCTCCAAGACCATACTCGTCCTTTAAAATCCCATTGATCCGCTCTGCCAACGGATTCTCATATGGATTGCCCCGAGAGGTCATCGAGGACAATGTGTTGGCTCTGCTCAGGGCGGTCGTGTAGGCGCCACAGGTGTACTGTACGCCCCGGTCGCTGTGATGAATCAGCGGCCGGATCGGCTCGCTTTGCTGTGGCTCGCTTTGCTGCCCTCGGCGGGCCCGCAGTGCCTGCCGTAGCGCTCGCAGGCTGCCCTCGACCGATAAGCTATCGGAGAGATCAAAGCCCACGATCTTGCGCGAGTAGCAGTCAGTAACCAAGGCCGCGTAGCAGTGGCGCTCACCCGTGCGAACGTAGGTGATGTCGGAGGCCCACACTTCGTTGGGCCGTCCCGGCGGCTGGTGGCCGGCCACGAGGTTGGGGGCAGCCCTCATCCCATGGTCGGAGTGGGTCGTGCTGTGGCGCCTCCGGCGCGGCCGCACAAGCAGCTTCGTGCGCCGCAACAGGTCGAAGAGAGCATCTCGGCCGAGCAGCAGCTTTCGAAAGACCTCATAATACATCTCATAGAGCTTCCGCGTGCCCAGACGCTTTTGCAGGCGGCGCTCGTTGCGAACCACTTCCAACGCCTTCGCCTCTCGCTCATCGCGTTCCCGCCGTCGCACTCGGCCCTGGTAGTAGGCCTGACGGCTCATCCCTGCTCCCTGGTGCCGTACGTCTTTAGCCAGCGCTGCACCGTCGACGAACCCCCAATGCCGTAGCGCCGCCGGGCATGACCGATGGACAGTTCTCCCGACTCGACCCGACGGACGATCTCGCGCTTGAAGGCTAACGAATACCGTCTGTACGTACGCTCAGCCATCTTTGTCTCCTGTTCGGTTTAACGTCTCACTCCCTGTAAACCTAATTCAGGACGGTACCATGACAGACCCGCCCCC
>NZ_DAXETW010000115.1:0-6717 GCF_051155795.1 Longibacter sp. | reverse complement strand
TTTCCCCATGCAGGCCTTTGCCGAACTATATCGCCGTCTGGACCGGACAACGAGCCGGAATGCCAAGATTGAGGCGATGGCCGACTACTTCGAGCAGGCCGCACCCGTGGACGCCGCCTGGGCGGTGTATTTCCTGTCGGGGGAGCGGCCGAAGCGTCTCCTGAGCTCGACGGACATGCGCCGATGGGCGGCAGAGATGGTCGGTATCCCGGAGTGGATGCTGGAAGAGTCGTACACGACCGTCGGCGACACCGCGGAAACCATCACGCTCCTTCTCCCCGACGACGGCGGCAGTGCGCAGAAGACGCTGTCGTACTGGGTCGAGGAACGCCTGCTGCCTCTGCGGCATGAGGACGAGGCGGTCCAGCGCGACGAGGTAACGTCGATCTGGCAAGAGCTGGGACGCTGGGAACGGTTCGTCTGGAATAAGCTGACGACGAGCGGACTTCGCGTCGGCGTCTCGCAGGGGCTGACCGTCCGCGGCCTTGAAGCCTACAGCGGGATCGACCGCGACGTTCTGACCGCCCGCATGATGGGCGACTGGTCCCCGACCGCAGCGTTTTTTCAGAACCTGATCTCGGAGGACACGTCCGATGCGGATCGCAGTCGACCGTACCCATTCCTCCTCGCCCACCCAATCGACAACGACGTTCACCCTCAGGAGGTTGTCGGCGATCACGACCGGTTTCTCGCAGAGTGGAAATGGGACGGCATTCGCTCGCAGGTCATCCACCGCAAGGGCGAGGTGTTCATCTGGTCCCGCGGCGAAGAGCTGATCACGGAGCGCTACCCCGAGGTCGCCTCATCCGCCGAATCGCTGCCCAACGGCGTGGTCCTCGACGGCGAAATGCTCGCGTGGAAGGACGGTGAGGTGCTGCCGTTCGGCATGCTGCAGAAACGCATCGGTCGAAAAACGCTCCCATCCGACCTGCTGGACGACGTCCCGATCTCATTCATGGCATTCGACCTGCTGGAATGGGACGGCGACGACCTCCGCGAATGGCCCCTCCGGGAGCGTCGGGAGAAGCTCGAGTCGCTCTTCGACGCGGGACGCCACGGACAGAGCATCCGCCTCACGACCCCCGTGCAGGGTGACTCCTGGGACGCCCTCGCCGAGATCCGTGCCGACAGCCGGGAGCACAAGACGGAGGGACTGATGCTCAAGCGGCTGGACAAGTCGTACGCCGTTGGTCGGCCAAAGGGAAACTGGTGGAAGTGGAAAATCGAACCCTACACGCTCGACGGCGTGCTGATTTACGCACAGCGCGGTTCCGGTCGACGCTCCACGCTCCACACCGACCTGTCCTTCGCCCTCTGGGACGACGACGATGAACTCGTCATTTTCGCGAAAGCGTACTCCGGCCTGACCGACGACCAGTTCCAGGACCTCGACAACTGGGTCCGACGCCACACGGTCGAACGCTTCGGCCCGGTGCGGTCTGTCGAACCGGAGCATGTTTTTGAGATCGCGTTTGAGGGCGTCCGTCGCTCCAACCGCCACAAGTGCGGCGTGGCGACCCGGTTTCCCCGGATCAAGCGCTGGCGCCGCGACCTTTCACCGAAGGACGCCGACCGGCTGGACGACCTGAAAGCGCTCCTCCCCGCTCTCCCCGACCACGTGGACGCCGACGAATGACGACCGGATCACCTTCCAACGGGGACGCCTGGTACCATGCCGTGACGCGGATCGACGACTGGTTCGCCGACCGGGGCTGGGCCCCGTTCGACTACCAGCGTGACGTCTGGCGCGCGTACCGGGACGGCGATAGCGGCCTCGTCCACGCGCCTACGGGGACGGGCAAGACGTACGCCGTCTGGTTTGCCATTCTCCTTGAGTGGATGGCGGAGCAAGTCGCCGCGGGCCGAGACCTCGATGCGTACGACGCGCTCCCGACCCCGCCCCTGTCCGTTCTCTGGATCACCCCGCTTCGTGCCCTCAGCCATAACACCGTCGATGCCCTTCAGCGGGCCGGCCGCGAGCTGCGCCTGCCGTGGCGTATCGAGGGCCGAACGGGCGATACGTCGTACCGCAAGAAAAAAGGCCAGCTGTCCGACCCGCCGTCCGCCCTGATTACCACGCCGGAGAGCCTGTCGATCCTCCTGTCCTACCCCGACACGATGGAGCATCTTCAGAACCTCCGGATGGTGGTGGTCGACGAGTGGCACGAGCTCATGGGGTCGAAGCGGGGCGTTCAGACCGAACTCGGGATCGCCCGACTGCGCCGCTGGAACCCGGACCTCCGCACGTGGGGACTCTCCGCGACCATCGGCAATATGAACGAGGCGCGCGACACGCTGTTGGGCGAAGAAGAGGCCGAGGGCCGGCTCATCACAGCCGACATCGAGAAAGACATCCAGATCGATGCCCTGCTGCCGGAAGACGTCCACCGCTTCCCCTGGGCCGGCAACCTCGGCCTGCAGATGCTCGATCACGTGCTGGAAGAACTGGAAACGGTCGACAGCGCGCTCGTCTTTACGAATACCCGGGCCCAGGCCGAGCAGTGGTACCGCGCCATCCTCGACGCTCGTCCCGAATGGGCCGGTCATATCGCGCTTCACTACGGCTCCCTCAGCCGGAAGCAACGCGAAGTCGTCGAGGACGGCCTCGCCAACGGGCGGCTTCGCTGCGTGGTGTGCACGTCGACGCTTGACCTGGGCGTCGACTTCACGCCGGTCGACCGCGTCTTCCAGGTCGGCAGCCCCAAGGGGGTCGCGCGCCTGCTCCAGCGCGCCGGCCGGAGCGGGCACCAGCCCGGCGCCACCAGCCGCGTCACCGGCGTCCCCAGCCACTCGCTCCAGCTCGTCGAGTACGCCGCCGCCCGCGACGCCATGCAGGCGAACGACATCGAGGCACGCCGGCCGGTCCGCAAGCCGATCGACCTGCTCGTCCAGCACGTCATCACGATCGCGATCGGCTCCGGGTTTTTCCCCGATGACCTCTACGACGAGGTGGCCTCGGCGCATTCCTACCGCAACCTGACACGTGCGGAGTTCAACTGGGCCGTGCGTTGCGCGGCGACGGGCGGATCCGCCCTCAAAGCCTACGAAAAGTACCACCGCATCGAGAAGTACGACGGTGATCTCGAGAAATACCGCGGTATGTACGTCGGCACGAGCGACCGGCTGGCCCGGCGCCACCGCATGATGATCGGAACGATCACGAGCGATTCCAGCGTGGAGGTCCGCTACAAGAACGGGCACACGATCGGGCAGGTCGAGGAAACGTTTATCAGCCGATTGAAGCACGGCGACACGTTCAACTTCGCCGGGAAAACGCTGGAATTCCTCCGGATTGAGGACATGAAAGCCGTCGTACGCAGGGCGAAGAGTAAACCGGACGGCGTCGTCCCACGCTGGCTCGGGGGACGGCTCCCGCTGTCGAACCAGCTCTCCACATGGATCCGGCGACGCCTCGACGAGGCCGCCGACGCCACCTTCCGCGGTCCGGAGATGGGTCAGGTCCGGTCGCTGCTCGAGCTGCAGTCGAAGTGGTCAATCGTTCCCACCCACGCCGACTTTCTGGTCGAGCGTGTGCAGTCGAGCGAAGGGTTTCACCTCTTCATGTACCCGTTCGCCGGTCGCCCGGTGCACCAGGGGCTCGCCTCCCTCCTCGCCTACCGCATGGCCGAAGACGTGTCGATCACGTTCACCATGTCTTACAACGACTACGGCTTCGAACTACTTTCACCAGAACCCGCGCCTCTGCGCGACGCCATCGCCGGCGGACTGTTCGACACCGACAACCTGTCGTCGGAGATCGAGGCCAGCCTGAACGAGTCGGAGATGAGCCGCCGGCAATTTCGCGAAATCGCTCGCGTGGCCGGACTCGTCTTTACCGGCTATCCGGGGCAACCGAAGTCGGTTGGCAAGATTCAGGCATCCAGCGGTCTCATCTTTGACGTGCTGGAAGAGTACGAGGCCGAAAACCCGCTCCTCGAACAGGCCCGACGCGAAGTGCGAGAACACCAGCTGGAGGAAGACCGGCTGCGGGACGCCCTGGACCGTATTCGTGATGCCCGTCTGCACGTGATCGACGTCCCCCGCATGACGCCACTCGCGTTTCCTATCTACATCGACCGGCTCCGCGACCGCATCAGCTCGGAGAGCCTCGCCCAGCGCGTCCGCCGCATGCAGGAGGAACTGGAAGAGGCGGCGTTGAGGGGATGAGTGGGCAAGGGTGAAACGGGGGAGAGGGGGAAGGGGGGATGTGCGAAGGTGCGAAGGTGTGTATGTATGCGAGCGCACACTTGGAACCCAGAACCCGGCACTCGGCACTCAGAACCCGGAGCGCTGAACATTGAACCCTGAACCCTGAACTAAAAAATGCCTACCTTTCGTCTTCCGCCTTCGACCGAGGATGTCGAACTCGACCTGTTACCGGGACGGGCGGCGTTCTGGAGGGATCGAAAGACTCTCCTCGTCGCGGACGTTCACGTAGGTAAGGATGCGACCTTTCGGGCGGAGGCGGTTCCGCTCCCCCTCGGCAGCACGGACAGCGACCTGCAGCGGCTTTCGGACCTCATCCGTCGGACCGGAGCGGAGCGATTACTGGTGCTGGGCGACCTGTACCATGCTCGAGCGGGCATGACGGACGGCACCCTGGCGGCACTGCGTGCATGGCGAGCCGATCATCGTGGTGTAGACATCGTCCTCGTCCGCGGCAATCATGACCGGGATGCCGGCCTCTCCCCGTCCGACCTCAATATTACCGAGCACGACGGGCCGCTGGTCGAGGATCCCTTCTGTTTTCAGCACAACCCGGGTCCATCCGAGGACGGATACGTCGTGTGCGGACACCTTCACCCCGGCGTCGTGCTGCGGGGAAACGGGGGCCAGCGTGAGCGTCTTGCGTGCTTTCACGCGAACCCATCGCGCCTTGTCCTCCCCGCCTTCAGCGAATTCACCGGCCTTCACATCCTTCATCCCGAGCCGGGTGACCGCGTCGCGGTGGTTGCCGGCACCGATGTCATCGCACTCCCGGTGGATACCGTCGAATCGGCCCGCCCCTGACGGCTCGATCGACCTTCTCCCGGACACGAAACGCGCATTCCATGTCTGACAGAACCCGGATCCGAGCAGCGATTCTCGATCTTCTCCAGTCCCGCGATCCCGATGCATCCATTTGCCCGTCGGAGGCGGCACGGGCCGTGTTTGACGACTGGCGGCCGCACATGGACGAGGTCCGAGACGTCGCCGCGAACATGGCGGCGGACGACGAGGTTTACGCCACGCAGGACAGCGACCGCGTGTCCATCACGGAAGCCAGCGGCCCCATCCGGCTGCGGCTCGTCCATCACCCGGACGCCGACAATCGGGCTTAGGACGCATTTCCCGGGGACGCATTCCCGGGGGACGTCTCGTTCGGCTCTACCTCGATCAACTCCGAGGTCCCGGTCGACCGGTCGCCCGTGAACCACTGCCATGTCTCCTTCAGGACCAGCCGGCCCTGATCCGTGCGCTCCGGAACGGAGGAGCAGCGTCCGGCCTGTTGCTCTCCATCGAGCGTGAGGTGATGGTAGCAGAACTCGAGGTGCCCGTCCGGGAAAACGCGTCCCAGAAGGTGTCCTTCATCGATCGCCCCGCCGCGATAGGTCCCTGTCAGCCGATCTCCGGTCTGCTCGTAGAAAAACCGGGTGTCTCCGCCTACTTCTCCGTTTTCGGTATTCTGTCGCACGCGAAAAACGCGACCGTCGTAATCGATCATGATAGAGGCGCGAGGACACGATTCAGGTATGGTAAGAGTCGGATATGGACAGGCTCCGATCTGGCGCGTGCCGAAACGACCACACCCGTCGGGCGCTACTCGTCGACGGTAACCGGGCGCTCAAGCGGGAGGCTGACGGTGAAGCGCGTGCCTTTCTCCTTGATCGACTTGACGTCCACGCGCCCGTCCATTAGCGTTGCGAGACGGTGTGTGATGGCGAGGCCGAGGCCGTTCCCCTCGAAGTCGCGGTCTCGACCCGTCGACTCTTGCCGGAAGGCTTCGAAGAGGTGCGGGATAAACGCCTCATCGATGCCGACCCCGGTGTCCTGAATCTCGATGCGAAGCCAGTCGTCCTCCTCCCGCAACCGGATGGCGACGGATCCGCCCTCCGGCGTGAACTTGACGGCGTTGCTCAGCAGATTGTCGAGAATCCGGCGGAGGGCTTTTGCGTCGGTTTCCAGCTGGACGGCGCCGTCCGGCACGTCGGTCAACAGGGTGACATCGGATTCCTCTGCATCCCCCCGGAAGCGCTCGACTGCAGAGTGGACAGCCTCGGACGCATCGACTGTCGACGGCTCCAGCGCCATCGCTCCGGCCTCCAGCTTGGAGAAGTCGAGCACACTGTTCAGCGTGTCGAAGAGACGACGGCCGCTCTTTTCGATCAATCGCGCAAAGTGAAGAACGTCGGCTTCGTCGTCGTCCGGACTGGAGGCGGCGGCGTGGACCTCGCCGATCATTTCGGCGAATCCGATGATCGACGTCATCGGCGTCCGGATCTCGTGGCTCATGTTGGCGAGGAAGGCCGACTTGAGGCGATTGGCCTCCTCGGCCTGAGCGCGGGCCTGTTCGGCCTGTTCCTTCGCCGCAACGAGCGCTTCGACCTGGTGGGTCCGGTCCAGGACGACGGCCGCATTGGCCGCCATGATCTCGATCAGGCGGACGTCGAGGTCGCTGATGCCGTTCGGTTCGCGGCTTCCCACGGAGATGACGCCATGGCTCGCCACCGGAACGTA
>NZ_DAXETW010000114.1:0-7698 GCF_051155795.1 Longibacter sp. | reverse complement strand
ACTCTCTTCAAGGAACGGATCTTTCTGTGAGCGACGGTTCGACTTCTCCGTCCGACGCGTCCGAGGGGACGGACGGCATTATTCGACAGATGTCGGATACGCTGGCAAATAAAATTGCTGCCGGCGAGGTCGTCCAGCGCCCGGCATCCGTCGCCAAAGAGTTGATCGAAAACGCCGTCGATGCCGGCGCCTCATCCATCGAACTGATCGTAAAGGACGCCGGAAGCACGCTCGTTCAGGTTATTGACGATGGATGCGGGATGAGCCGGGCGGATGCCCGCCGGTGCTTCGACCGACATGCCACCAGCAAAATTCGGTCGATCGATGATCTGGATCGTATTCGTACGCTCGGGTTTCGGGGAGAGGCGCTGGCATCCATCGGGTCGATCGCTCAGGTCGATCTGAAAACGAAGCGCGTCGAGGACGACATCGGCACGGAGGTCCGCGTCGAAGGGGGAGAGATCGTTCACGTCCGGCCCTGCGCCACCCAGAACGGGACGTCCATCGCCGTGCGGAACCTCTTTTATAACGTTCCGGCTCGCCGCAATTTTTTAAAAACCCCGGCGACTGAACTCAAGCATCTCACGGATACCTTCCGGTTCTTGAGCCTCGCCCACCCGGGCACAGCGTTTCGGATGGAGCACAAGGACCGGTCGCTGTACGACCTGGTGGCCGCGCCGATGGATAGCGGCAGACTCCGGGCTCTCCGCCGGCGGGTCATGGATCTGATGGAGCTGGACGATGACGGCCTGCTGCTCGATGTGGAGGACGAGGCGGAAGACGTGTCGGTCTGCGGTCTCATCATCAACCCATCCGCGGGCCGGCTCAAGAAGCGAGGCGATCAGTTCCTGTTCGTGAACGAGCGGTACGTCGAGGATCGATACCTGAGTCACGCCGTCCGGACCGGATACGGAGACGTCCTTCCGGATAAGGCGTTTCCCTTTTTCGCACTCTTCCTCGACCTGGACCCACGTCGCGTGGATGTGAACGTCCATCCGACGAAAGCCGAAGTCAAATTCGACGATGAAAGCGGGATGTACGGCTTTATCAAGTCGGCCGTCCGCCAGGCCCTGGCACGTGCACATCGTACGCCGCAGTTTCAGTCATCCGCGTCGGCGCGTGGTTCGACCTCGCGCGACCGCACGTCGGGATCGGGTCGACAGGCCGGGAGCGACGGACCGCACAGAGAAAACGCCGGAACGGACGGCGACGGGACCGCGACGGACCGAACGGGGGTACCCACGTCGTTTAAGCCTCGGAATCGATCCGGGACGTCTCAAGACGCAAGGTCGACGAGGGGGAGATCCACCGGGCGTTCGACCGGAAATCAGTCCTCATCCGGCGGTGGATCGTCGTCGCGGACCGATGCCTCGTCGAGCTCTCGCATGTCGGGTTCCTCGAGCGGTGCCGCCCCGCGAAATCGCCGTCGCCATCGCAGCCGCTCGGGGGCGCAGGACGAGACCGTCGGGGAGGGAAGCAGCGGCGACCTCACGCGCGAACTGTACCGGCGACCGGAGGAGGGGGAGGCGTCCATCGGACCGGTCTGGTCGCTCCACGGTCGGTATCTGCTGACCCCCACCGAGCACGGGCTCCTCCTGGTCGACCAGCGAGCCGCCCACGTCCGAGTTCTGTACGAGCAGGCGCTGGAACAGCTTCGGTCGCAGGAGTCCGGGGAATCGCAGCAGCTTCTCTTTCCACAGACCGTCGAGCTGGACGCGGCCGAGGAAGCGCTGCTCGAGGAGTGGCTGCCAGAGTTGAGGGCGCTCGGATTTGATCTGGAACGGTTGAGCGGGCGGACGGTGCAGATCCGCGGCGTCCCCGTTCAGGTTCGAAACGAAGATGAATCGTCGATCCTGCGTACGGTCATGGATGCTCTCCGTGCGGGGGAGGCACCGTCTCCGGAGGACCGGCAGCAACACCTCGCAACGGCGATCGCCCGCAATAGCGCCGTTCAGCGGGGCGATGAGCTATCGCGGGAGGAACGCCGATCGTTGATTCGTCGACTCATGGAGTGCGAGATGCCGTATGCGGACCCGGGGGGGACCCCGACGACGCTGGATCTTTCTCTCGAAGAAATTGAGCGGCGGTTCCGTCAGTGATGAGGGGGTGCACGCATGAAGGATTTGAAAGACGATGTGCGATCGGCGGCCAAACAGCACGGTCTGTGGCCCGATACAGGGCCGGTCGTGATCGGCGTCAGCGGGGGGGTGGATTCGATGGTGCTCCTTCACCTGCTGCACGACCTGCTGTCCGATCAACACCGCCTGATCGCGGTGCATGTTAATTACGGGCTGAGGGAGGGGGCGGAGGCGGATGAGGCACTGGTTCGCGCCGCGTGCCGCGCGCTCCGCCCTCCGGTCGACCTCCACGTCTTCGATGTCGACATGCGGGACGTTCCCGCCGGCACGTCGCTCCAGGAGGCCGCCCGGGATGTTCGGTATCAACGGTTTCACGAGGTGGCACAGACTCACGGAGCGTCCGCCGTCTGCGTGGCGCACCACCGCAACGATCAGACAGAAACGGTCCTCCTCCGGCTGTTTCGAGGGGCCGGTCCGACCGCTCTCGCCGGGATGCCCTGGCGCCGCCCCCTGCGATCGTCGTCGACCGTCGACCTCGTTCGGCCTTTGCTCGGGACGTCTCGAGAAGAGGTTCACGCTTACGCAGAGCGTTGCGGTATTCCCTGGCGGGAAGACCCAACGAACACCCGCGGTCCCTACGCTCGGACCACGCTCCGAACGGACATTCTCCCCGCGATCGAGGACGCCTTCCCGGGGGCGAGCGGACGCATCGCCCACGCCGCCGATCTCCTACGAACGGTGTCGGATGCGACGCTCATGCCGGAGCGACGCCGATGGACCGAGCAGATCGTGGAAACGCAGGCAGATACGTCGCTGCTCCGAGAATCCGCTATGCGCCGGGCCCCCGATGTGTGGACCGACCGCGTGACGCTCGACGCCCTCCGGCGGACCATTCCCGACGCACCGCAGACGAGTGCTATTGCCGCACGGCTCCGGGAACTGCTCGAGGCTCGCGTCGGAGCGCGCGTGGAGCTTGGGTCCGGCATCGCATGGCGCGAGCGGGACGGCATCCGTCTCGTGGCGGAGCGAACGGTCCCGGTCCCTCCGGTAAAGCTCACGCCGGACCAATCGTGTGCCACCCCGCACGGGACAATCGCAATGGAGACGATGGACGTCGGACCTGGCTGCGCTGAGAACTGGATCGATGACGGCACCGGTTGCGCCACGCTGGACGCCGATCGACTGGGCACGGATCTCGTCGTCCGCTCCTGGCAGGACGGCGATCGGATGCAACCGCTGGGGATGGAGGGGACGAAGACCGTGGCGGACGTGCTAACCGACGCGCAGGTAGCGCCTCATCAGCGCGCCCGAACGCTTGTCGTCGCGATGCCTGAGCACATCGCCTGGATCGTCGGCCACCGCATCGACCACAGACTGCGCATTCGCGCCGATACGCAGCGGGTTGCCCGCCTGACCGTCGCTCCCGGACCCGCGGATGATCGTGCTTCTCCCCGAGTAATCGGTTCTCCGTCGTGAAAATCGGGCGCATCACTCCCATTTGTCCGTCTGCCATGATAGCTTCTACGTTACTCCGGCGTGACGATTGGTCACGGTCTGCGTAGTGCCGTGACGTCCGTTCCCCCTGCCGCTCTCTTGCCCAACCGACGAGTCGTCCATGTCCTCCACGCGCGACCTCACGGAAGTGCCCGCCCAGCCTACGGATCAAACCGTCACCTTTCGCGGTGATCGGTTTCGACTGTATCTCGATAGTGACCGCATCCGGCAGCGGATTGCGGAGATCGGTCGGCAGATTAGCAACGAGTACGAAGGCAAAACGCCGATTCTCATCAGCGTGCTGAACGGCGCCTTTATGTTCACCGCTGACCTTATGCGGACCATCGACATCGACTGCGAGGTCGACTTCATCAAGCTCTCGTCGTACGGCGATGAGAAAGTCAGCTCCGGCCAGGTGCACGAACTGAAAAGCGTTGACGCCGACCTTGACGGGCGTGACGTCATTGTGGTCGAAGACATCGTCGACACGGGCCTGTCCATGCAGTTCATGATGAACCGGCTTGACGACTACAATCCAAAGTCGGTACGCGTTGCGACCCTGCTGCACAAGCCGGCGTCGACGGAGCCGGATCTGACGCTCGATTATGTCGGATTCGAGATCCCGGACCTCTTCGTTATCGGCTACGGCCTGGACTACGGCCAGATCGCGCGGAATCTGCCGGACATCTACATTCTCGACGAATGACCGAGCGTCATGCGGTACCGCCCGTCGAGATCGAACTCCGGGCCGACGGTTGCCGTCTCGCGAGCCCGCCACCCTAGCGTCGACCTGTCATGCCGTCCTCGAGTGACGCATCGCCGCACGTCCAGACCTTCGTTTGCGGCTTCTGCTTTGACGAACCGCGAGAAACGGTCGTATTAATCGAGAAGCAGCAGCCCGCCTGGCAGGCCGGCCGGCTCAACGGCGTGGGAGGAAAAGTGGAACCGGGCGAATGGCCCGCAACCGCAATGACGCGCGAGTTCAACGAAGAGGCCGGCGTTCACCTACCCACTCGCGGCACGGATCCATCGGCCTGGACGCCGTTCTGCCGCCTTTCGTGGCGGGGCGAGGACGGGGAAGACGATGCGCCGGGTCAGGTCCTGTTCTTCCACAGCATCTCGTCTATGGCGGTTCAGGAGGCGCGAACAATGGAGGCCGAGGTCATTCGCCGTGTCCCCGTAACGGATGTGCTCACGCCCGGCCGGGTTCGCGACCGCTGCCTGCCGAACCTCCGATGGCTGATCCCGCTTGCGCTCGACCCGGATGACACCGTCGCTCGGGCGCAGATCGGTGGAGGGCTCGGTCTGGACTCGTAGGTCTCTCCAAGCGCTACCACAGCACGCTCCCGTCCCCCGCTGCAGATTTGTGATGTCAGACGATTCCCCCCGCATTTTCGTCGCGTACACCGGTGGTACCATTGGCATGCGCCGTTCCGCGGACGGCGGGTACGCTCCGGCATCCGGCTACCTGCAGGAGCGAATGCGGGACATTCCGGCGTTTCAGGAAGAGGCGGTTCCCGCGTACGACGTGTACGAGTTTGATCCGCTCCTCGACAGCTCGAACATGACGCCGGCGCACTGGCTGCAGATCGCGGAGGTTATTCAGAAGAAGTGGGATGCGTACGACGGCTTTCTGGTCGTCCACGGGACCGACACGATGGCATTCACGGCGAGCGCCCTGTCCTTTATGCTGGATCCGCTCGACAAGCCGGTCGTCCTGACCGGGTCGCAGATCCCTCTGGCGGAAACGCGAAACGACGCGCAGGGGAACCTCCTCACGTCGCTTCTCCTCCTGGGCGCCTACAGCGATCGGCTGCCCGGAGTCTATCTGTTCTTTGACGACCACCTGTACCGAGGCAATCGCACCACGAAGGTAAACGCCGACGCCTTTGCGGCCTTCGCCAGCCCGAACTTCTCGCCGGTCGGGCGCGTCGGCATTAACGTCGAAATAGACTGGTCGCTCATCCCGGACGCTGGCGGTCCGGCCCCGACGCCGTCGGTCGTGGAACTCGGCACCGCGTCCGTGAGCGCCTTTCGCATCTTTCCCGGGTTGGACCCGGACTCACTGCGAAACCTACTGTCGCCCCCGGTTCAGGGCGTGGTGCTGGAGTGCTTCGGTTCGGGGAACGCCCCGGACCAAAACGACGCATTTCTCGCAGCCCTCCGCGAGGCGACCGACCGCGGCGTCGTCATCGTTGCGGTGACGCAACCCCTGCGCGGGACGGCGGACCTGAATCTCTACGCCACCGGGCATGCCCTTCAGAATGCGGGCGTCGTGAGCGGGTTCGACATCACGACCGAGGCAGCGCTCGCGAAGCTCTACTACCTCTTCGAGCAGGGCCTGCCGCCGGACGACGTACGGGCCCTCATGCAGAAGAACCTCCGGGGAGAACTCACGCCCCCGGAGGAAACGCCGGCCGAACTCGGGAAAACGAGACGCCGGCTCGCCGCATACCGGTAGCGCCAGGCGAGGCCGCATGGAGCCGCTCCTTCGCCGGAGGGCGCCGATGTGGTTGCGCCGGCGCCGGGACTTAGCCGAGGGGCTCGAAGTGGCACGTGAAGTGACGGAGCTGCGGCGGTTCCTCCGTGATCGTGTAGCCCCGCAACTCGTCCCGACGCTCGTACACGTCTTCGAACACTTCGATCACATAGTCGACGTGGCTCTGGGTGTAAACGCGCCGCGGGATTGCCAGGCGCACGAGTTCCATCGCGGCGGGCGTCTCCCCGCCGTCCGACTGGCGCCCGAACATGACCGAGCCGATCTCGCAGCCGCGAATACCACCGGTCAGGTAGAGGGCCACGGCGAGCGACTGGCCGGGGTACTCGAGAGGGGGGATGTGCGGTAGGAGGGCGCGCGCATCGACGTAGACGGCGTGGCCGCCCACCGGTCGCACGATCGGGACCCCCATTTCCGTCAGGGCGGTGCCGAGATAGCGCGTCGACGCGATCCGGTACTCCAGGTAATCCTCATCGACGATCTCCTTCAGACCGAGAGCAATCGCCTCCAGGTCGCGTCCGGCGAGCCCCCCGTACGTGGGAAACCCCTCCGTCAAGATGAGTTGGTTCCGGGCGTGCATCGCCCACGTGTCGTCGTTCATCGCCAGCCAGCCGCCGATGTTCACGAGGGCGTCCTTCTTCGCGCTCATGGTCATCCCATCGGCGTAGGAGAACATCTCACGCACGATGTCCGGGATCGGCACGTCTGCATACCCGTCCTCGCGTTTCTTGATGAAGTAGGCGTTTTCGGCAAAACGGCATGCGTCGAGGTAGAGCGGCGTGTTGTGTGCCTCGCAACACGCTTTCGCCGCCTTGATGTTGGACATGGAGACCGGCTGCCCACCGCCCGAGTTATTCGTCACGGTCAACATGACGAGCGGCACGTCATCGCCCCGCTCCGACAGCAGCGTCTCCAGCTTCTCCGTGTCGATATTGCCCTTGAACGGGTGGATGCGTTGAGGGTCGCGTCCGGCTTCGATGACCAGGTCGACCGCCTCCGCCCCGGTCGATTCGACGTTGGCGCGCGTCGTGTCGAAGTGCGTGTTGGAGGGGATGACATCGCCCGGCGACGCGACAACCTCCATCAGGATGCGCTCGGCAGCGCGTCCCTGGTGGGTGGGGATGACGTGCTCAAACGGCATCAGATCCTTGACCGCCGCCTCGAATCGGTGGTAGGAGGGGGAGCCGGCGTAGCTTTCGTCGCCTTGCATCACACCTGCCCACTGCGACGCGCTCATGGCGGACGTGCCGGAGTCGGTCAGGAAGTCGATGATTACGTCCTCGGATCGTAGGTCGAAAAGGTTGTAGTTGGCAGCCTTGATCAGGTCTTCCCGTTCCTCGCGTGTGGTCATTCGGATCGGCTCGACGGATTTGATCCGGAACGGTTCGATGATGGTCTTCATGGGGGGAGGAGCAGATGCAAGATGCAGGCGGAAGGCCAACGTACAAAGCGCTACCCTCGTGAGAAAGGGGAGCTGTGGGAAGGGGGAGAAAGGGGGAAGGCGCGGCGCGACGTCTCGGGAGGATTGCCTCTGTTCACGCTCTTACGCGTGAAGAAGCTCGTACACGGACACCTGACCACGAGCAGACCTCTTTCACGAAAAAACATCGTCCCCCGGCCTGGGCGACA
>NZ_DAXETW010000113.1:0-9098 GCF_051155795.1 Longibacter sp. | reverse complement strand
CTCGAACGCATTCCCGACGCCACCCACTGGGTCCAGCACGACGCCCCGGACCGGGTGAACGCTCTGCTCGAGCAGCATTTTGCCGAGCAAGCGGGTGGTGACGGTTGAGGTTCGGGGGGTTGAACGGCGAACTGGGAATGGCGGATTGGGTATTGAGTACGGTGCATCCAACCCGATTACACCGCGGTTCGGGCCGTTGCTCATTTCCTCACCGGAGGCCGCCTGTGCCTAATTCCACGAAATTCGTT
Source organism: Longibacter sp. (assembly GCF_051155795.1). Lineage (NCBI taxonomy): Bacteria > Pseudomonadati > Rhodothermota > Rhodothermia > Rhodothermales > Salisaetaceae > Longibacter > Longibacter sp. The sequence continues at coordinate 8,850 of NZ_DAXETW010000113.1, read as the reverse complement.
GCACACCCTAATTCGTTGCACACCCAAAAACTCGAGACGCGAAAATCAGCACGGGGCACTCGCGTCCAACTCGGGCCGCTGTCTCCCTCTCTCCCCTTCCCCTGCCCCTCCCGTTCTCAACAGCGCGACCCACGGCCGCAATCCGACAAACAACAAACCCCCCACAACACCCGCAATCCCTCTACGTCGGTGATGCCGACGGATCAAAGACATTTTCCATGTGGTGTCGCTTTCGCTCCTGGTACAGATCGTCGTCGCGGACGGACTGCCAGGCTTCCCGGAAGATCACGGCCGCTTCTCGCTTCTCGGGGTCGGACCACTCCTGTGGATCTCGCTTTTCCCCATCCTCCGTGTATTTCTTCCCGCCGGGGTATTTGGCGTATCGCATCGCCCGCGTGAACCCCATCTGCAGGTACTTGCGGGCCATGTCCATCCCCACGAAGTCGCCGGCGTCCCGGTACGTGAGGTAGCGCGACCGGATCGCCTTGACGGCCTTCCGGGCCGAAGCCGCATCTGCGTACTGCCAGTGTGGGAGAAGCTCGCTCTTGTAGGGCTCGACCTTGAACACACCCTTCTCGTCCGACGAGTAGCGATACGCCTCCGGCCGTTCACGAAAGTCGATGTCGTACTCGGGCGCCATCGTACCGGCGAGGTAGTGAACAGAGGTTGGCAAGTGCGTGTGACCCGCTGGACCGGGACGGACATCGCTGGCGGGAGGACTTCGACGGGATCCGCGACCGCCTCGTTTCGGGGAAGCGGTCGGTTGGGAAACGAATCGCGGGTGTCCGGTCTCTGCGGCCTACCACGCGAATAGAGTACAGGCCACCCTGACGGCCGCGCCCGCTGACCGTTGGTGTCGCAACGCGGTCAGGGTCGGCGTCCGAATCCTTCCGTACGATCGACTCCTCCCCCATGCGTTCCCCTTTCGTATCGCTGTTTGCAATGCTACTGATCAGTCTGACACTCGCCCTCGGAACGACCGGGTGCGACTCGGGCGGCTCGGATGGCGGAGACACATCCATTGGCGGCTCTGCCGACGTGACCGTCTCCGGCGTCTCCTCCGGGGGCGACTTCGACGGCAATGCACTTTTTGCCACCGGCGAGGACCTGGACCAGAGCGACCCGGCGTTCGCGATCGTTCTGTTTGAGATCAGTTCGTCCGACACCACCGTTGTGTCGATCGGTCGCGGGTCAAATCAGCTTCCGTCGACCGGAGAGTATGACATCGGAAATGGTACGTCCCAGCAGACCGACGGCTTCACCGCGCTGTATCTGTACAGCGATGGCGGCGACCCGTTTATCGCCTTTTCCCAGACCGGAACGCTCACCCTGACGTCCGCCAGCGACGCGAAGATGACGGGCAGCTTCTCGTTTGACGGCGTGCAGTTCTTCAGCGACCAGACGATGTCCGCCAGTGGCAGCTTCGACGCCGATCGCGCGACGCAGCAGCAGATTCAGAACCTGGACGACATCTTCGACGAGATCGACTGACCTCCTTCTCCAGCGAATGAACGAAGGGCCCGGCCGTTGGCGGTGGGGCCCTTTTTTGTTATTGCGGGTCCGCGCGTCTACAGTCCCCAGGTCACGAGGTCCGGGTACTGGATGATGAGGATGAGACCGATCAGCTGGATCACGATGAAGGGAATCGCGCCGCGGTAAATCTGCATGGTCGACACGCTGTCCGGTGCGACCCCGCGAAGGTAGAACAGGGCAAATCCGAACGGGGGCGTGAGGAAGGAGGTCTGCAGGTTCATACCGACCATGACGCCGAACCAGACGAGCGCGGCGTCGGCCGTCGCGCCAAACTCGGGCGTCAGGACGCGTGCGGCCGGGACGGCGAGGAGCGGGATGATGATGAATGCGATCTCGAAGAAGTCGATAAAGAAGCCCAGGATGAAGATCGCCAGGTTCGCGACGATCAGGAAGCCGATGATGCCTCCGGGCAGGTTGGTAAGCAGGTCCTCGATCCAGAAATCGCCTCCGAGGCCGCGGAAGACGAGGGCGAAGGCCGTCGAGCCGACGAGGAGAAACATCACCATGGCGGTGAGGCGCGTGGTTTCGTCCATCGTCTCGCGCAGCGCGTCGAAGGAGAGCCGGCCGTTGGCTGCGGCAAGAGCGATGGCCCCGACGGCCCCGAGCGCGCCCGCCTCCGTCGGCGTGGCGACGCCGGCGAAGATGCTACCGAGGACGAGCAGGATGAGCACGAGCGGCGGCAGCATCACGAGCAGGACCCGTTGGATGAGACGGGATCGCTCGATGTCCAGCGCCTCCTCCGGCAGGGCCGGTGCGGCCGCCGGACGCACGAACGCGACGCCAATAGCGTACAGCCCGTACAGGCCGGCGAGGACGAGGCCCGGGACGAGCGCTCCGACGAAGAGGTCACCGACGCTGATGCCGAGCTGATCCGCAAGCACGACGAGCACGATGCTCGGCGGGATGATCTGGCCCAGCGTGCCGGACGCCGTAATGACCCCGGCGGCCAGCTCCTCCGAGTAGCCGTACCGAAGCATCACCGGCATCGAGATCAGCCCCATTGCGACGACAGACGCGCCGACGACCCCCGTTGCAGCCGCGAGCAATGCCCCGACGACCACGACGGCAATAGCCAGTCCACCCCGCGCCCGCCCGAAGAGCTGTCCGACGGTCTTCAGCAGGTCCTCCGCGAGCCGGGATTTCTCCAGCATCGTCCCCATGAAAATAAAGAACGGCACCGCGAGGAGGACGTAGTTCGACATCACCCCGAACACCCGATCCGGGAGGGCCTGCATGAGCGCCCAGTCCAGAAGCCCCACTTCGACGCCGATGGAGGCGAACAGGAGCGCTGTGCCGCCCAGGGCGAAGGCTACCGGGTAGCCGGAGAAGATGAGCACGAGCGCGCCGACGAACATCAGCGGCGCGAGGAGATCGGGGTCCATGTGGAGAGGGGGCAGGGAAAATGCAAAGGGGGAAACGGGGGGCAGGTGGGCGCGCAGGTCAGGTGTCACCCGGAAGCGTGGGGTCTACCGGATCCGCACCGACGGACTCGCTCGGGTCGACGACATCGGGATCGTGCCCGCGGAGAATGGCCACTTGCTTGATCGTCATCGCCACCCCCTGGATCATCACGAGGACAAAGGCAATCGGGATGATCGTTCGTATCGGGTAGCGCGGAAGGCCGCCCGGATCCGGCGACTGCTCCAGCACGGCCCAGGAGTTCTCCACCATTGGGATTGACATGTAGAGGACGAGCCCGCAGAAGGGGAACAGGAAAAGGAGCGTGCCGGCCAGATCGATCCACGCCTTGCCGCGAGAAGAGAGACGGCTGTAGAGCACGTCGACGCGGACGTGGTCGTCGTGCTTGAGCGTGTAGGCGGCGCCCAGGAGGAAAACGAGACCGAACAGGTACCACTGTAACTCAAGCCACGTGTTAGAACTGAGTCCCAGACCGGTGTACTTATCGGTGTACCGCGCGACGGCGTTGAACGCGCCGATCACCACCATCGCCAGCGTGCAGTAGTACATCACGCGACCCGTTCGCTCGCTCCAGTCGTCGATGCGGTGGGCCCAGTGGAGCAACGTGTCCATGCAGAGACGGAGGGATGGTGGTAGAGGATGTGCGCGAAAGGCAGTCGCCCGCTTCCTGTTTCGGACTGATGGAGGATATGCGAAGACAGGCGGAGACTCAAGTTTCGCTGAGTACCTTATCGTGTCTCCGACCACCATTCTGCGGGACACGCATGGGAAGTGACGGTGTCGGCCCCGACAGCTGTTCGGCGTTTTCCAGAAGGGTGGAGCGCATACCGAAACCACGACACGCACTGTCTAGACGCATTTGCCCGCATCTTCAACGTAAAAAGATGGTGCACGATTGATCATCGTGAGAATGGTGAACACTTTGTTCTACCTTCGTTCTAACGTTCTACCTGTCCGCGCGTCCACTGTAACGATCGACTGTGCCCGGGCGTGTCGACCCTGTATCCAGTAATATATTTCCTCAACCTGAATAACTTCATGATGCGCAAAGCGACTGTATTCGCCCTATTCCTTCTCCTGATCGGCTCGACACCTGCGCTCGCGCAGCTCGACATCAAACCAGGCGTGCGTGCCGGTGTCAACTTCGCCAACGTTCGCGGCGACGACGTGACCGACGAGATTGAGAGCACAACCGGCTTTCATGCGGGCGTCGTCCTTCTTGTAGATCCTGTCGGACCGCTCGCCTTCCAGCCCGAACTTATCTACACGCAGCGCGGGTTTGAAACGGGAGATGCCTCCGGCACCCTGAGTGTCACCGCCAACTATATCCAGCTGAATGCCCTCGCGAAGCTTCAGATTCCCGTTACCGGCCCGATCAGTCCGCACTTTACCATCGGTCCGGCCGTCGGCATCAAAGCCAGTGAGAGCGGCGAAATCAGCGGCGACGGCGGAAGCATCTCCGGCGACACCGATGACTTCAGCGATACCGAGGTCAGCGGCGTCTTCGGTGCGGGTGTGGACATCACTGCCGGCTTCGGCACGGTCATGATCGACCTCCGGTACGACCTCGGTCTCACAAATGCGATCGACGACGACCCGGCCCCGTCCGTGAAGACCGGCACATTCGGCATTTCCGCCGGACTCCTCTTCTAGAGACTCCCCCGGTGCTTCGTGGCAAGAGAGCGCGTCTCCGTTTCGACGGGGGCGCGTTTTTTTCCTGGGTTGTCGGTCGTGGGTTGTTTGTGGGATGGATTAATGACAGGATGCTAAGCGAGAACCTCTGTCGAGCAATCCAACCCACGACCTACGACCTACGACGTATCCTTTTCCTCCGCGTAGCGATGCGCGCGCTTCGTGATTTCCTCGGCGGCGTCGCGGTCGCGCCACTCGGCGAGTCGATCGGCAACCGTTTCCTCGTACCCCTGGCCCGTCGGCTGATAAAAGTACAGGCCCTGCATGTCGTCCGGCAGGTACTGCTGCGGCGTGTAATGCTCCCGGTAAGCGTGCGGGTACTTGTAGCCTTTCCCGTGGCCGAGTCCCTCCTTGTCGCGATTCGCATCCTTCATCGGATCCGGCACCTCCCCCGACGTCTCGTTCTTGACGTGCTCGAGGGCGTCGAAGTACGAAAACGCCGTGTTCGATTTCGGGGCGGTAGCGAGGTACAGGCAGCACTCTGCCAGAAGGAACTGTCCTTCGGGCATGCCGACGTACTCGAACCCGGTCGCCGCGCTCTGAGCCACCCGAAGCGCCTCCGGATCGGCCATCCCGATATCTTCCGCTGCAAAGATGAGCATGCGGCGAAGGATGAAACGCGGATCCTCGCCGGCGTACACCATGCGTGCCAGCCAGTAAAGGGCGGCGTCGGGGTCGGAGCCGCGAAGGCTTTTAATGAATGCAGAGATGGTATCGAAATGGGCATCTCCCTCCTTGTCGTAGAGGACGGCTCGCTGCTGGATCGAGTCCTCCGCCACCTGCAGGTTGATGTGAATCGTCCCGTCCTCATCCGGACGCGTCGTCTCGATGCCCAGTTCCAGCGCGTTCAGGAGCGACCGCGCATCCCCGTTCGAGGTGCTGACGAGGTGGTCCATCGCCTCCTGCGTGATCGACACATCCAGGTCGCCGTAGCCGCGGTCCGGATCGGTCAGGGTCATCGCCGCGACCTGCCGGAGGTCGTCCTCGTCCAGCGTTTCTAACTCGAACACGCGCGATCGGCTCACGAGCGCGTTGTTGACCTCGAAGTAGGGGTTCTCCGTCGTCGCACCGACGAAAACAACCGTGCCGTTTTCCACGTGAGGCAGCAGCGCGTCCTGTTGCGACTTGTTGAACCGGTGCACCTCGTCCACGAACAAAATGGTGCGCGTCTGATGATGACGGAGCCGGTTCTTTGCCTTCTGGATCGCCTCCCGGATGTCCTTCACGCCCGACAACACGGCGTTCATGGACGTAAAATGCGCCTCCGTTGTGTTGGCGATGATCCGTGCGAGGGTCGTCTTTCCCGTGCCCGGCGGCCCGTAGAAAATGACGGACGTCACCCGATCCGCCTCGATGGCTCGACGCAGCAGTTTCCCCTCTCCCAGAATGTGATCCTGCCCGACAAATTCGTCGAGCGTGCGGGGACGCATGCGATCGGCGAGGGGGGCCCGATCACGTCGCGCCTGTTCGGCCTGAGCGTCGAAGAGGTCGGCCATGGAGAGGGCTGAGATGTGAGTGGTGGGAACGAGGGTGGCGATCGGGGTCAGGCGTCGCGGGCAGGGCGCCCGGGGCATCCGGGAAGACGACGGCTCAATCACCTGTGGTTGCAGAGGTTGTATCCGGGGGAGTTTCGAAGCCCGCGGCCTCGTCAGGTCGGCCCCACGCCTCGTAGAACTCTTTTACCTGGCTGCGAGCACGATCCAGCGCCGGGGCTCCGGAGTCGAGGCTTGCCTCAATCATCTCCCACCCCTTGAGAATCTCAGTCTCGGCCTCCACAAACTGGTTCTGACGGGCCATCGCCTGCCCGATGCGCATGTGGTCGTTCCCAATGTAGAAGTGGCCCGGTGGGAGCAGCTGCCGGTCCATGGCGAGCACATCCCGATACCGCTGCTCCGCCTGCTGAAAGTCGCCGCGCCGCATGCTAAGGCTTGCGATGTTGCTCAGCGTCGACGCGATCCCGGGGTGCACGTCGCCGTGGTTCGCCCGAAGGATCTCAATGGTCTCGCGGTAGAGCGATTCTGCTTCGTCGTACTTCTTCTTCCGCTCGAGGCAGACGGCCAGGTTGTTAATCGTCGACGCCAGACGGGGATGCCCCGGGTCGAGCCGTTCGCGCTTCAGGGAAAGCGCCTCGCGAAGGAGGGTTTCCGCCTCATCCAATTCCTGCTGCTTCATGTGGATGACCGACAGGCTGGACATCACGCGGGCGAGGGTCAGCGGGCGAACGTTCGGTCGTTCACGGTGCAGACGGAGGCTTTCGGTCAGAAGCGACTCGGCCGGCACGAAGTCGTCCTCCTCCCCGTAGAGAATGCCCAGGCCATGCAGGATGCTCGACCGCTGCACGCGCTCCGTTGGTGGCAATGTTTCTTCAGTGGAAAGCGCCCGACGATAGTTCGTTTTCGCTTCCTCGTTCTGATTCAGGGCGGTCTGGGCGTCGGCGAGGCGATCGAGCGCCAGGACCAGCTCTGCACCGGCCGGCGCGTCGTCCGAGAGGATGTCAACCGACCGAACCAGGAGCGACTCCGCCTCCGCATACGCCCCCTGATGCATCCGCAGCCCGCCCTGCACCCGGTACGTGATGGCAAGCTCGGGATCGCGGGGATCCAACGTCGCCTCCTGCGTTTGCACCGCGATGTTGAGAAGGGAATCCGCAGTCGGGTACTCCCCGAGGTTCTGGTACGCGAGCGCCATCACGCGGAGGAGCCGGGTTTGGACGCGGGGCTGATCGTCCAATGCATCGATTCGCCCCAGTCCGTCGTCGAGAAGCTCCGGGGCGGTCGGCGGGTTTGTTGCCGCCCGGTTGGGGTCCGTAGCCCTGAACAGGTCCACGAGATATTCCGTCACCGCCTCGCTGGTCTGCGCCTCCATTCGTACCCGGTCTCGTTCCTCAGCAATTCGCTGGCGCTGGACCGTCACCGTGGCGAGGTATACGATGAGTAGCACCAGCACGAGTGCTCCGCCGATGACGACCGGCCGGTTGCGTCGCACGAACTTTCGCGTTCGGTACCCGAACGTGAGCGGACGCGCCTCGATGGGAAGCCCCGTCTGCGACCGTCGGATGTCCGTTCGTAGCGCTTCAACCGAGGGATAGCGCCGATCCGGCTCCTTCCGCATCGCCTTCCCGACGATCGTCTGCAGATCGCCGCGCAGCGAACGTATGACTTCGTCGGGTCGTCCCGCACGCTTTGCAGCGTCGGGGAGCGGGTCCGGGTCGGTCCGGAGAATGACGCGTTCGATCTCGGTGAGGCTGCGACCCTCGATGCGGAAGGGCCGAACACCGGCGAGAAGTTCGAAAAGGAGCACGCCGAGCTGGTACACGTCGGTTGCCGTCGTGATGGCCTCCCCCCGAACCTGTTCCGGCGCGGCGTACTGCGGCGTCATCAGGTACTCCCCCGTTCGGGTGACGGGCGCCGTCCACTCCGCTTCGTCCTCGTCCAGCAGCTTCGCGATGCCGAAGTCCAGAAGCTTGACCACCGGGCCGTCCGCCGTTTCGGCGACGAGGATATTTCCGGGTTTCAGGTCGCGGTGCACCACCAGGCGCCGATGGGCGTGCTCCACGGCGCGGCAGACGTCCTCGAACATGGCCAGTCGCTCCTCGACCGAGCAGTCGTTCTCGTCGCAGTAGGCCGTGATCGGGACGCCCTCCACGAGCTCCATCGCAAGGAACGGCCGCCCCGACTCCGTCACCCCGCCGTCCAGCATCGACGCGATGGAGCGGTGCTTGAGCTGCGCCAGGATCTGCCGTTCGGCCCGGAAGCGGGCAATGCGCCGCTCCGATGAAAACGCCCGGGGCAGGAGCTTGATAGCGACCTCCCGGTCGAACTGCCCGTCCACGCGACGCCCGCGGTAGACGACGCTCATTCCGCCGCGGCCGATCTCCTCTTCCAGCTCGTAGGGCCCGATGCGAGCGCCGGCCGCGTCCTCGTCCGGAAACTCCTCGGCGACGATCTCTTCTGCGATCGGTGCCGCGAGGGACGCTGCGTCTCGCTCCAGCACCGCGTCCACATCGCTCTCCGCGTCGAGGAGTGCCGACACCTCATCTCGCAGGGCTTCGTCGCCATCGCACAGATCGAGCAAGAGCTCCTCCGGATCGGCATCCTCCTTCTCGTGATCGAAGTACGCATCCAGGATCCGTTCGATCTGCGTCCAGCGGTCGGCGTTCATGGCAGAACAAAAAGTTGGGGCAGGGGCTGCTCCATGGTATGACAG
>NZ_DAXETW010000112.1:0-25932 GCF_051155795.1 Longibacter sp. | reverse complement strand
GACCGACGAGACGCCGACGCCGGACGGACGAGGCGGTACGCCCGAGTACGTGAATGAGGTCGTGGACATGCTCCTCGAGTCTGTGGCACGGATGATAAGCATCCCGACGCACTTCTGGCGCGAGTTCAGCGGGAATACGGTGGTTCAGCCGCCGGAGAAGTCATTCCTGCACCGCGCCGACATTGACTCGCTCCGGGAGCATGTGCTGGATCCGGACATCGGTGACGCCGAGCGCGAGAAGCGCCTCGACCACCTCCGCGAGGCGGTCAACACGCTGGTTGCGCATAATGTCGCCATGCTCGCCGGATACAAGAAGGCGGCGATGAAGGGGAGTAAAGACCTATTGCAGCGGGTCAATCCGAGTGACGCCTACGACGAAGCCCGTAGCGGAAGCGGGGGCTTCTCGAATCTATTCTCCGGAGGCGGAGAAGGCGGTAAGCCGGTCGAGACGCTGTACAAGGAGTGGCGCGAACTGTACTCGATGGAGTGGGGGGCGCTGGAGAAGGAGCTCTTCCGACCGACGTACATCGACGCCTACCTCGATCGTATGGCGAGAGCATGGGACGTCGACAAGAGTGAGATCGTCCAGGGACAATAGACGACCGGGAGCCGGCGCGTTGCGCCGCTCGGCAGAATGTAGCAAAACCAGTAGGGCATGGACGACGCCGTAATTGGAAAGGAAGTCGACGGCTACCACATCGAGAGCATCCTCGGTCGTGGTGGAATGGGGGTCGTATACCGGGCCGAGGACGTCGCATTATCTCGCCCCGTTGCGCTCAAGCGGATCAATCCGGCGCAGGCGCACCGGGAGCAATTTCTACGTCGGTTCCGAGCGGAAGCCAAAGCCCTCGCCCGGATCAACAGCCCGTTCATCACGAGCATCTACGCGCTTCGTGATACGGACATCGGGCTGCTCATCGTCATGGAGTACGTGGATGGGGGAACGCTCAAGGATCGGATCGTGGAGGGTCCGATGCGTCCGGCTGTCGTGGTCCCCATCGTGCGACAGATTCTGCGCGCCTTCCGTGATGCGCACGGTGCGGGGGTGATCCACCGCGACATCAAGCCGCAGAACATCATGCTGACGTCGGACGGGGCCGTCAAGATCACCGACTTCGGGATCGCAAAGCTCCGCCGTCAGGACTCGGGCGAGACCGTCACGCAGGGCGGGCAGGGAGGAACGCTCAAGTACATGTCGCCCGAACAGATCGAGAAGATCGATCAGGTCGACAATCGAAGCGACCTGTATGCGCTCGGCATGACGATGTATGAGATGCTCGCCGGGCGTCTGCCGTTCGACGAGCTGGACACGGACTTCGACATCATGCGCAAGGTTGTTGAGGGGGACGTCCCGCCGCCGGGCGAGTACGTGCCCAACCTGCCGGGCGAACTCGCGCAGGTGATCGAGGGCGCCACCGCCAGGCGCCCCGAAGACCGTTACCCGTCGGCCGACGCCATGCTGGAGGCGCTCGACGCGGCCGCGGAGCGGGTCCAGGATACCGACCCGCAGCCGATGTGGGACGTGGAGGAGGACGACACCGCCGTCGATACAGCGATCGACGACACGGCCAGCGACACGACCGCCGATTCGGCGGACGGGACGATACTTGACGATTCGTTGCTGGAAGAGATTGAGGATGAGGAAGCGGGTCAACCACCTCGGCATGATGCCCAACCTGTAGATCCTGCAGATAAAGACTCGATGGGCGGGGCGGCCGTTCGAAGCGACACGAGCGAGGACGGGTCCAGCGTGTCCCTGGGGGCCGTCGCCGGCATCGTCGTCGTCCTACTCGTGCTGGCCGCTGGCGGATACATCGTTCTCGGGCCGACCGGTGCGACGACACCGACGCTTACGCTTCAAACGGAGCCCGGGGCGGCGGTCGTGGAAATCGACGCGGACAGCATCGGCACGACCCCGCTATCAACGTATGCCCTCGAACCGGGCAACCATGCGCTCACGATTCGCAAGTCCGGGTATGAACGCCTCGACACCACGATCACGGTTTCCACCGGCCAGTCCCTCATGTTGAGCGGCATCGAGCTTCAGCCCGAGGCCGTCCGCCTGCGCGTTACGTCCGATCCCGCCGGCGCCCGCGTTCTGGTGCGCGGAGGAGAAGTGGGCACGACCCCGGCACGTGACCTTGTGGTCGACCCCGGCAAGGCGGCCGTGCGCCTCGAAAAGGAGGGATTCGCACCCTTTGACACGACGATAACCTTCGAGCCTGGAAGCCAAGTCACCCTCGCCGGGCTCCGGCTCGGATCAGGGGAGACCGGTGACCAGACGCCGATTCGCGAGCGGGAGCGTCCGGTGGGGGCCTCCGCGCCTCAGGCGGCGCCGGCGCCGACCGGGCGGCTGACGGTTACAGCGCCCGCCGCAGCGACCGTGCAGGTTGGCGGTGACGAGCAGTCCGGCGGCGGATCGTTTCGCGTCGCCACCGGCCCGCAACGCGTCCAATGCCTGCACCCGAAGTATCAAACCATCGAAACACGGGTGAATGTGTCTCAAAATGATACGGCATCCGTTTCATGTGTGTATCAACATGTGGTGTTCGTCAACACGACCACCAGCTGGGGCAACATCTACATCGACGGCGTCAATACCGAGACCCAGACGCCGGGCGAAGTGACGCTTCCGCCGGGGCGCTATCGCATCGAAGTCCGGCGCGTCGGGGTCGACGACTTTCAGGTTGAGGGCGGTGCATACCGGCTTGCACCGGAGAACGGCGGCGAGGAGCGCCAGCGGGAGCGTTTCGATACCGGGTATTTTGACGTCACCGTGAAGCCTGCATTTCAAAAGCTCAAGCACAATATTACGTTTCGACCAGAATCCTGACTTCATCATTCATGAGGCGGTAGGAATTGCCCACAAATGCGGCGTGGTGTTCGAAAAGTAATTTCCTTTCGGCAAAACGTGGCCCGTCCCTTGCAGTGATGACGACTGTGTCGATTTGGATTCATCCGAAAAATTATCGCTCGCTGTACGATCACAGTTCAAGGTGACCTCACATGCATGAATGTGCTACCACTCGCTGGCCCGGCTTTCGGGGACTCGTTCTGGCTATTGCACTGATGTTCGTCGGCGTGACGGCAGTGCAGGCTCAGGATTCCGTTCTAAAGCAGGCCAAGGAAGAGTATCAGTTTGCCGAGTACGATAAGGCGAGCGACTTATTTTCCCAGGTAGCCAATGATCAGGCTGCCTCAACCGGGGACCGCTCGCAGGCCCTCCGGTACCTCGCACGTGTCTACGTGGCGAAAAACGAGCAGGCGAAAGCCCGAGACGCGGTCCGGCAGCTGCTCAAAATGAAGCCGGGAGCCGAGTTCGATCCTGATATGGAGCCGCCGCCCATTATGGATATCTATTACGGTGTTCGCAAGGAGATGGACGGTTACGGCGTACGGGCGAACACCGGCATTCAGACCCTGGCCGTCATGGACTTCTCGAACGACTCGGTGGACGAGCGCGAGCGGTTTGACGGGCTGGAAAAGGGACTGCCGTCTATGATGATCAATTACCTGAATGGCGGCACGGACCTGAAGGTGATCGAGCGTGAGCGCGTGCAGTGGCTCCTGAAGGAGCTGGAGCTTCAGCGCGACGAAGAGACTGTGGATCAGTCGACCGCCGTCCGAACGGGGAAGATGCTCGGTGCCCATTCGGTCGTGTTCGGGAGCTACACCGTGTTCGAGGGGCGCATGATGATCCTGGCGCGCGTTGTAAAAGTAGAAACCGGTGAGGTACTGCTCGGCGAGCAGGTCACAGGCAAGCCGGACGAGTTCTTCAGCCTCATCGAAGAGCTTAGCACGAAGATCACGCGGTCCGTCAACGTCGAAATGGAGGAAGCCAAGATGGGTACGAGCGAGACGAAGTCGCTCGACGCGATGATGGCGTACTCCGATGGGCTGAGCCTGCTGGAGGACGGAAAGTATCGTGCGGCGCGGGAGAAATTCCTGCAGGCCGTGGAGTACGATGACAGCTTCAGTCGCGCCCGCATCAAGGCGGAGAGCATCAAGCCGATGCTGGCGGCAACGGCCGGCGTCGAGGGCTCCGAAACGTCCACGACGCAGATGAATCGATAGCGGCGACTCGCTTCGGGCAGGTCCGGCGGACGGCCGCTGTGTAGTGAGCGTGCGATGGTAGACCCGACGCGACCATTCGGTTGTGTCCGGAATGCTGCATCGTCGCTTCGATGTGCGCCGTCCCCGCGTCCTGCTGCGTCTGCGCCGTGCCGTGCCTGCCGCGCGTCCTGGGGAGCAATCCTCGAGACAGTCGGCGTGTGCGGTTCGGCCGGCGTGTCCGCCTTCCGGAGGCCCCCCCGTCCCCCAGCCCCCTTAGTTTCCCTGTACCCCCATGATCATGTGGATTCGAGGCATCGGGTACGTAGTGTGTGCCGCCGTTCTCGCCGTCACACTGGCGGCGTGCTCCTCCCCGTCGGTTTCGCTTGAGGAGGATCCGGCCGCGTACGAGGATCAAGTCGGCCGCCTGCAGGCGCGGCTTTCCGAGCGTCCCGACGACGCCAAGGCGCTGCGGGATCTCGGGGCGATTTACATGCGCACCCAGCGTCCCGCCCGCGCCTACGACGCACTAAAAAAGGCCTTTTCCTATCAGCCGAACGACCCGAAGACGCTCTTCTACCTCGGTCTTGCCAGTGAGAGCGTCGGGAAGCGGCAGGCAGCCCTCCGCATCTTTCAGAAATACGGCGAGGTGTCACCGGCGTCGGACTACCGCACGTTGATGGAGGGGCGGTACGAGTGGCTGGTGCGCGCGCAGGCAAAGGAAGACATGCGGGATCTGCTGGCGAGAGAGCGAGAGATTGCCGACCAGCAGGTGTCGGAGCGCGTGGTGGCCGTGCTCCCGCTCGAGTTTCAGGGTGCGGACGACCAGTATAAGCCGCTCGGACGCGGTCTCGCCGCGATGGTGACCACGGATCTGGCGAACGTCGGTCGCCTCAAGGTCGTCGAGCGGATCCGCCTCCAGGCTCTCATCGATGAACTGGAGCTGGCGCAAACCGAGTACGTCGATGCCTCCACGGCGCCCCGCGTCGGACGCATGCTCGGTGCCGGACGCCTCGTTGGCGGGAGCTACTACGTCACGACCGACGAACGTCTTCGGATGGATGTCACCCTGGCCTCGATCGGGTCCGGGGTGCAGTTTCCTGACATCGACGGAGAGTCGGGGGCGCTGCGCGACCTGTTTCGTCTGCAGAAGCAGATCGTGTTCCGCATCATCGACGGCCTCGATGTGCAGCTCACCCCGCGTGAGCGGGCGAAAATCGAGGAGGTCCCGACCGAAAACCTGCAGGCCTTTCTCGCATACTGCCGCGGGCTCGAAGACGAAGATCGAGGCGATTTCGGGGCTGCGGAGCGCCATTACGGCCGGTCGCAGGCTCTCGACCCCGGTTTTCAGGCTCCACGCCAGCGGAAAAGCAAGATGGAAGGGCTCAGCGCGGCGGGCGGTTCGCCGCAGAATGCAATGGCGTCGGCAACGCAGGCCCAGAGCGGCACGACCTCCATCGACCTGCTCGATCAGCGCTTGCGCAACATGGGCTTCAACGTGTCGGTCAGTCCCGACCCTTCGCGTGAACCCGCGCAGGAGAGCGACACCGCATCGCCGGAGGCGCTTCCTCCCCCGCCGGATCCGCCCCCGTCCAATCGATCCCAAAACTGATCGGACGGCGCACGTGCAGTAGATCCGGTTTCTTTTCGGTCCCCCCTTCGATATGATTGCTTTCGCTACACATACGATGCGTCCGCTGACCGCGCAACGATGGCCGGTTGCTCTTGCCGTCCTCGCCCTTGCGCTGATGATCACCGGTTCTGCTCCCGCAGCGGCCCAGCTGGATCCTGGCCCGTGGGTGACCGGGCAGGCGGATAACCGGAATACGAGCCAGAGTCGCTCCCTTGCCGGCGTGCCCGAACGCGAGGTGCAGACGGCAAACGTGTTTTCCCCGATCGCGACCGACGGGGAGGGAAATCTGTACTTCCTGACCTTCAACGGGAGCGAACTGATCCTTCGCTCCCATGCGCCGGATGGATCGGAGCGCTGGTCCATGGACGTCAGCGGAAATTCAGAACCGCAGGTGCAGGCGTCTCCCGTCATTTCGAAAAACGGGTACGTCTATTTCGTCGCCCCGTCGTCCTCGACGCCCTCGTATGCATCGCTCTACCGCGTTCCCCGAAATGGCGGATCGCCGGAGCCCGTCGTGGATGACGGGGTGCCGCTTACCGGGGCGCCCGCCATCGGAAACGACGGCATTCTTTACGTTCCGCGACTGGATGGCTCCGTGCTGTTCGTGCGTGCATCCGACCTCAACGTTCTGGACGGCGCACAGCCGGATGGAACGCCCGTCACCTCGCCGGTCGTCGCCCCTGACGGCCGAATCATCGTCGGGACGCAGAATGGAGGCGTGTTCGCGATTTCTCCAGCGGCCGATGTAGGAGAGAGCCTGGTTGAGAGCAACGGGGACTTCAAGGTGCCACCGGCGCTCGGAGACAACGGGGTTCTCTACATTATCACGGCTGCGGACCCGGAGAATGACAACATAGGCGCCAGCCCAGAGCTTGTGGCCGTCAACTTCGGCGGATCGGAGGAAGACGGCGTCCGCTGGCAGCGGACCATCGAGTCGGGGCTCGCGCAGGGACTAACTGTCAGCCCGGACGGAGACGTCTATCTGGCCACGCTTAACACAACAACCAGCACGGGAACCGTCCACCGTTTCGGCGCAGAATCCGGGGAGGAGGTGTGGCAGCAGTCCATCGACGCGGTCGTGTCGGCTCCGTCCTTTCGAGATGCCGACCCGTCGGTCTACGTGCCCGCTCCGTCGTCGGGCGACGTTCGCGTCCTCTCCGGGGCGTCAGGAGCCTTCTTGCCGTCGATCGCATTGCCCGGTGAGCCGGCTGCCGGTCTTCCTGCGACCATTGCCGGGGATGGCGACGTGATCATCCCCGGAGCGGGCGGCCTGCTGCTCGCCAACTCGGCGCGTCCGGCCGTCTCGCCCCAGAGCCTCTCGTTCGGTCCGGTTCTACTTGACAATCCGGACCAGCAGAGCGTTACCATCAGCCAGCCCAGTAGCGCCTCCCTTCTCAACGTTACGGACGTTGCCGTGACAGGACCGGGAGCGGACCGGTACGCGCTTGGCGGAGCCGATGCGCTCATTTCCGAGGGCATTCCCGCCGGCGATAACGCGTCACTGGACGTGACCTTTCAATCGAGCACTGCCGGCACGTACGGTGCCACGCTCGTGATTTCCACCGAACTTTACGGGAGTCTGCAGGTGTCGCTGTCAGGCCAGGCCGTGCAGTCGGGCGTGTCTGCCCAGCCCACCCCGCTGGTCTTCGATGCCACGCAGATTCAATCGCCGGTGACGCGTTCGCTGGACATCAGTAGCTCCGACTCCGACGTGACGATCAACTCGGCGACCATCCTAAACGACGCTCAGAACGAGTTCTCCGCGCCCGACATATCCGGTCAGCAAATCAATTCCGGCTCGACGTTCTCGGTCGACGTGACCTTCACGCCAGACGTTCGCGGGACGCGTGTCGCAACATTCCGGCTGGAGACGGACGGCGGACTGACCCTCGACGTGCCGCTCGAAGGGGTGGGACTCGACGCATCCATCACGGCGACGCCAAACCCGGCCGACTTCGGGACCTGGGAGGTCGGGGCATCGGAAACGCGCACGATTACCCTGTCGAATCCCGGACAGGACGACCTGAGCATTAGCGGGATCTCGGTGGCGTCGGCCGGTAGCTCCGACTTCGAGGTGACAGGCGGCGGCGACCAGACCGTTCTCGCGGCCGGTGCATCCATCACCGTGGACGTGACCTTCCAGCCGAGCGTGGGCGGCGACCGGTTAAGCGAACTCGTGGTGACGAGTACACAGGGCCCGGAGGCGCGCGTCGACCTCGTCGGCGTAGGCGTTTTGCCGGACCTGGTTGTGAATCCCGACCCGCTTTCCTTCGGTCCGATTGAAGACGACAACGCACAAACGAAGTCGATTACCCTCGATAACCCGAAATCCGTGGATGTCGCGGTCACCGGGATTTCGATTGATAACGACGATTTCCGCGTCGTTACGCCGAAATCGTTCATGGTGCCCGGGAATACCACGGAAACGGTCGACGTTGAATTTGACCCGACGTCGGTCGGAACGCAGAGCGGCACGCTCACGATCAACACCGACGCCGGCTTTAGCCGGACCGTCAACCTCGAGGCGGAGGCCCAAAACGTTGCTATATCCGCGACGCCCGCCCCGGTTGAGTTCGCAGTGACGGACGTCGGCAACAAGTCGAACGTTACGGTATCGATTGAGAACACCGGCTCGGCAACGCTCGATATCGGGACGATCGACCTTTCAGGAGATGCCGACTTTTCGTTCGAAGATCAGTCGCAGGTCGATGATCTGGAAGCCAACGGCCTTGCGGCCGGAGGGACGACCGACCTCGTTATCTCGTATGTACCCGACAATCAGGAAACCGACACGGGGACGCTATCCATCCCCTATACGCTGGCGTCGACGTCGATCGGGGGCACGCTCCAGGTCGGCGTGTCCGGGTCCGGATCTACGCAGTCCAGCAAAATTTCGATTTTGAACGGGCCGCTCGCCTACGGCCCGACCGCCGTCGGGGAGACGGAGCGACAGACCATCCAGGTGCGTAATACGTCGGGCTCGGACCTGGAAGTGAGTGACTTTCGCGCGGGAGGAACAGATGCCGGACAGTTTTCCGTCGATCTGTCGACGCTCGAGGACGAGTCGGGCCAGCCGGTCAGCCTGCCGATCACGCTACCCGGCGGCACGGGCGAGCCCGACGATGAACTGTTCGTCGATGTTGTCTTCGCACCGTCTCAGTCAGGCAGCCTCGGCGCCCAGTTCATCATTCAGGTGGGCGGCAGCAACAACAACATCAACAACAGCACGACGCTCAGCGGAACGGCCGTCGAGCCTGTGATCGCCGCCACGCCCGACCCGGTCGACCTGGGATCGGTGCCGACGGGAGCCCAGACGACCACCGGCGTAACCCTGGCGAATGACACGGACGTCGACTTTGCGATTTCGAGCATCGATGTCGTGGAATCGAGCGGGTCAACCGGCTTTTCGCTCGACACCTCGAGTCCGCTGCCGAACGCGGTTCCGTCCAACGGGTCGGTCGTGGTAGACATCAATCACGCCTCGTCAACCGTCGGCCTGGAGGAGGCAACGCTGGAGGTGGCCTCGGTGAATAACACGCTGCAGGTTCCGCTGCAGGCGACCGTCGAAAACTACGGCATCGCGTTTACAGAAAGCTCCGTATCGTTCGCGTCCGTCCCCGTCGACTCGTCGACATCGAAGACCGTCACCATCGAGAATACCGGCAGTGCGCCGGTCGATTTTTCGATCGGGACGGGCACCGCGGGAGACGCCGCGGACTTTGAGATTACGAGTGGTCAGCGGACCGGCACGATCGTAGCGGGGGACACGCGAACCGTTACCGTTACCTTTACGCCGTCGAACTCCGGCGTACGATCGGCTGATCTGACCGTGCAGGCGACGGCCGGCGGAGAGGACGTCGGCTCGGACAGCGTCCAGCTGGAGGGGAGCGGACTCACGTACGGGTCGACGTTGTCCTCGAGTACGATCGACTTCGGTCAGGTGCAGGTCGGCTCCACGTCGTCCGTGCAGACCATCTCGGTTGAGAACACCGGATCCGCCGTATTGTCCATTCTGGGCCTGGCCCTGCCGTCCGGCAGCCCGTTCCGAATCACGAGCGGACGAGGCAGTTTCTCGCTTCTCTCTGGAGATGCGCTCAACGTTTCGGTAGAATTCCGACCGACGGAGGCGCAGTTCCAGTCCTCCGTCCTCGAAATCCTGACGTTGAACGGAACGATCCAGGTCGGCCTGGAAGGCCGCGGCATCAAGGAGCTGGATCCGACCGAAGAAGAACTCACGTTTCCGCCACGCCTTGATACGGAGGCGCCGGATACCCTCACAGCGGTCGTGACCAACACGAACGATATCGACGCCGAGATCACAGACGTCTCATTGTCTGGCACGGACGCCTCTGCCTTTTCGATCGTGCGGTCAGGTACATTGCCAACGCTGGTTCCGGGCGACTCGGCCTCGGTCCCGGTCACCTTGACGGCGACTTCCCCCGGTTCGTTTTCAGCGTCGCTCGACGTGACAGCAAGCACGGGGACCGTCCAGGTCTCCCTGTCCGGGCAGATTCTGTCTGCTCCCTCCATTGACCCGGACACCCTCGCGTTCGGTACGGTGATCGTTGGGACGCCGAAGACGTTGTCGACCACGGTTGCGAATACCGGCTCGGAGGAAATTTCCGTTACGGAGGGTACCCGAATTACGTCTGGCCGCGCCGGACTCGTGGTCACCACGCCGCTGCCGGTGACCATCCCGCAGGGGCAGTCTGCCACGCTGGACCTACAGTACGACCCCGCCGATGCGGTCGGCCGCATCCAGGATACACTATCCGTTGAGACGTCACGCGACCTCGACACCGATGGACTGATTCAGTACACGACCCAGCAGGTCGTCCATGTCTCTGCCGATGTCGTGACCCCGCCCGAACTGACGGTCGACCCCGGGACGGACCTGAACTTCGGCGCGCTCGCGTTTGGGCAAACGACACGGACGCTGCCGGTCCAGTTCATCAACACCGGCGGCGCGACGTTAACCGTTTCCAACGCCTCCTTCGAGACCAACGATGGTACGTTTTCCCTTTCGACCGATCCGACGGGGGACATTGCGCCGGGCGACACCCTCGCCTTCACCATGACCGCTGATCCGACCGCTCTCGGGGAGACCGAGCGACTCTTCCAGGTGGCGTCGAATGGCGGTCAGGCGTCGTTTACCGCCCGGGTCCGCGCGATCGACGTCGACCTGCGGGTGTCCGACGTGCAGTTCGGTGCACCGACGGAGGCGGAAGTGACGCTGCCCTCGTTTGCGTCGCTCGTCGACAACAGCCTGTACGTCCGACCCGGCGGCGCCGCGGACTACGAGCAGGTCCCATTCGTACAACAGAGCGAGACGGAGTGGGCGACGCAGATCCCTGCTCGTCTGGCGACGCTGCGTGGCCTGGACTACTACTTCGTCGTGGACGACGGGACCGACCGCATCACGCTGCCTGCGTCCACGCAGACGGCGTCCCGAAACGACCCCGTGCATGCGCGGACGGCCTTCCAATCGGTGACGGCGCCGATCGACCTGCCCGTCGGGGAGCACCGCATGGTATCTGTGCCCGCAGAACTTGAGACGACCGATGCACGCGAAATCTTCGGCGATGATTACGGAGCCTTCGACCCGCGCGTTTGGCGCTTGCTCCGATACGACCCGGATCGCCGCGATTACCGCGAGGCGCGAGGCATCCGGTCTGTGGAGAAAGGGCAGGGCTTCTGGCTGGCCACGCGTGACGGAACGCCCTTCACGATCGGGCCGGGTCTCAGCACCGATGCGTCTTCGCCGATTACGCTGGAGGTCCGTCCGGGCTGGAACCAGATTGCTTCCCCGTTCGGATTTGCCGTGGCGTGGACGGATGTAGAGAACACCGACGCGCTGCAGGCGCCGGTCGTCTTCAACGGCGGTACGTACAATTACGCCGGGACCCTCCTGCGGCCGTGGAGCGGCGCCTGGGTATTCAACCCGACGGATTCCGCGATCAGGATCAACATTCCTCCGACAGCCGCGTCGACCAGCCTCGGGGACGCGCAGCCGATTGCTTCGACCGCGTCCGCGGCACCGGCCCAGCCGGAAGACGGCTACACGCTGCAGGTTCGCGGCCGGCTTCATTCCGGCGACACCACGTTTCGAGACGAGGCCAACTACCTCGGTCTGAGAGAGGGTGCATCCGCCGGTCCAGACAGCCTCGACTTTGCCGAGGCGCCGCCGGTCGGAGATCACGTGCGCATCAGCGTGAGGGACGAGTCCCGCGTCCTCGCGGGAAGCTACCTGCCGCCGTCCGATGACGGGCAGACCTGGGAACTCGACGTGAGCGCGTACACCGGTCAGACGCGCACGGGCGGCGAGGAAACGGTGCGGGTTCAGGTCAACGAGTATGGCTCCGCTCCCGACGGATTCGAGGTGTTCGCCTTCGATCTGGACCGGCAGATGCCGCTGGCCGTGTCCGATGGCGCCGTGGAGGTGCCGGTCGATGGGGCCGCGCCGACCCGTCTCCGCATCGTGGCGGGGACGAAGGCCTTCGCTCGCACGAAAAGTGAAGGCATCCCGCTCGAGCAAATCGAAACGGCTCTGGATAAACCGTATCCGAACCCGTTCTCCGATGCGGCTACGATCGACTACCAGCTGAAGAAAGAGGGCCACGTCCGCATGGAGGTGTTCGATCTTCTCGGGCGCCGGGTCGCCGTGCTCGTCGACGGGCGGAAATCGGCCGGTCCCCACACCCTCACGTGGCAGGCCCAGACCGGGCGGTCGCGTCTCGCCAGTGGAGTCTACTTCCTTCGGATGCGAGCGGGTGACTTCACAGCAACCCGGAAAATGACGCTGGTTCGGTAGCACCCGTATCGTTCCCCCCGCTTCACCTTCCCCGTTATCCTCCTTCTCATCATGCGCTCGATTGTCTTCACAGCGTGTCTCGCCCTGCTGACGGCCCTGGCCGTCGGTGCCGGGTCCCTGAACGCGCAGGCGCAACCGGCTCCCTCGCTTACGAGTCAGGAGCCGCCCATCCGGGTGGCCGTCGAACCCGTGTACCAGAGCGTTTCGCACGACGGGCGCGACCTGTCGCAGGTCAGCACCCAGTTCATGGCATCGGTGCCGATCCGACGAAGCCTGCAAGCTTACGTTCGGGCGAGTATAGCGCAATCGGACGGCGCAGGGCTCGAGCCCGTCCGGGGGCTGGATGACGTGCGTCTCGGCGCAACCTACGCCCGCGCTCTTCCGCTCGGGAGCCTGGTCATGGCCGTCGACGCATCGCTTCCGACCGGGAAACGAAATCTGTCAGCGACGGAGTGGCGGACGGCCATCCTCACGAGTCAGAATATCTACGACTTCCGGATCGGGGGCTTCGGGCAGGGCTTCAACGCCGAGCCCCGGCTGACATGGGCCGTCCCGGTCCAGGAGAACGTGATGGTCGGCGTCGGTGTGGGCTACACGTACAGAGGCGCGTATGAGCCGGCGGAAACGCTGACCGGCGCGTACGACCCGGGCAACGAAATCGAAGTGTTCGGCGGGGCGGACGTTCGGTTCGGACAGAATCATGCCGTCTCGACCGACCTTGCCTTTACGCGGTTCGGGTCGGATACCGTCGACGGTGCCCGGCGCTTCGAGGCGCGGTACAAGCTGTCCGGCACCATCCAGTACCTGTTCCAGCGCGACTTCACCTCGATGCGCGTGATCGGTCGGCTGCAGCACTGGCCGGAAAGCCGGGTCTTCGTCCCTGGTCTCGGCATCGGCGCGAACCCGGTCTTCGAGGACCGGCAGGTCGTCCCGTCCGAATGGTTCCTCCGGGCGAGCGGCACGACGCGGGTGGCCGACTGGATGGATGTTCGGCTGACGATCGACGGACAGCGGTACCAGCAAACGGTCGTGCAGTCGGACCTGATGGTGGCGACGTTCGGCCTCGCACCGACCTTTCACCTGCCCGGAGACGTGTATGTGACGCCGGGGGTCGGTTACTCGACCGGCGATGTTCAGCGGCTTGAAACGCGGCTGCGGACCGAAGTCCGGTTCTAAGGAGGGCCCCGCCGTCGCGGGGCAAAAGAAAGAGGCGAAAAGGAAGAAACGCGAGTCGTTTCTATGCGTTCATACTTTTAACACGTGCTCGCTTCGGATTCTCGCATCTTCTCGACCTGGATTAAAGTTCGGCGTAATTCGCGTGGGATTTGGCCGAAACACGGGTCCGGGATTGGGAGGAGTGTCTTCCACGCCTTATGATGAGCATCCCTGACTCGACGCCCGTGCCCGGGACCCCCTTAACTTGAATTTCAAGCGGTGTGGTGCCGCTTTTCCGCGGGTGGTAACGTACATTTTACGTCGTGTCCCGGTCGACCACCGTTTCAACGCCGAGAACGTATGCCGCAGATATTTCCTAAGAAGGCTAACGTCCTGCCGATCCTCTCTCTGGGGGGCGCTCTGCTGGGCGGTGTCGCACTGATTTTCCTCGTCTGGTACTACTTCTCTCCAGAGTTTCTGGTGGTTGGCTATCAGCCGGATCAACCCGTGGAGTACAACCACGAGTTTCACGCCGGACAGCTCGGCATGGACTGCCGGTACTGCCATAACTGGGTGGAGAACGCCGCCCACGCCAACGTGCCGCCGACGCAGACCTGCATGAACTGCCACAACCAGATCAAGACGCAGTCGCCGAAGCTGCTGAAGGTCCGGGAAAGCTGGGCGACGGATACGCCGATCCAGTGGGTGAAAGTCCATCACCTGCCCGACTATGCGCACTTCAGCCACGCCTCGCACGTCAACAACGGCGTCGGGTGTGAGACCTGTCACGGCCGCATCGACAAGATGGAGGTCGTCTACCAGGCTGAGCCGCTCTCGATGGGCTGGTGTCTGGAATGCCACCGTCAGCCGGAGCTCTACCTGCGCCCGAATGAGGACGTGACGACGATGGGGTATGTGCATCCGGAGAACTTTGTCGAAATCAACCTCGCACGGATCCAGGAAGAGGGGATTCAGCCGCCGACCAACTGCTCGGCCTGCCACTACTAATTCACGTTCGAGGAGCGGCTCTCGCGATCTGCCGGCGAGCACCCTTTGCACGCCATGGACGCGAGGCTTGATGTCTCGGCGGGCCCTGCGCCTGCCGGCTCCGGTCTGACGCTGCGGGGGATGCACTGTCTCCCTCGTCCGCTTGTGCCGGCGACAGCCCGGTATCGCCTCTCGAAATATGCCATCCGACCCTGCTACGTAGCATGATTGAGCTTGACGTCATCGATCCCAAGACGGCCGACCGCGAGGAGCCCAGCGAGCGTTTCTGGCGAAGCCTCCCCCAGCTTCAGCGGAAGACGTCGGGAGACGGGGCCGACACCCCGACCCCTGAGTTTTCCGACGGGGCCAGCGAGCCGCCGAGCCAGGCGTCGCGTCGCCAGTTCATCCAGTTGATGGGTGCAGCCATGGCGATGGCCGGTCTGACGGCCTGTCGCCGTCCGGATCAGCGGATTCTGCCGTATGCCCGGAAGCCGGAAGACGTCATCCCCGGCGTGCCCCAGCAGTATGCGACGGGCATGCCGTTTCGCGGGTCACTTCGTCCGCTCCTCGTGGAGAGCCACGACGGGCGTCCGACCAAGGTGGAGGGCAACCCGGAGCACCCGGGCTCGAATGGCGGCACCAGTTCGTACGAGCAGGCATCAATTCTGAATCTCTACGACCCGGATCGCTCGCGTGCGCTCCGCCGGGACGGCAGCGAAGTGTCCTGGAGCGACTTCAGGCAGTTCTGCCGCGACCTCGGTAGGAATGCGGGCAATCAAGAGCTTGCGGTCCTCATGCCGCCGACCTCCTCGCCTTCGATGCAGGCCATGATCGACCGTTTGCGGGGGCGGTTCGGCTCGGTCCGCGTCATTGAATACGCCACCGAAGGCGATGACAACGCGCGCCTCGGCATGCAGCAGGCGTTCGGTCAGCCCCTTCGCCCGAAGTACGACTTCGAAGGCGCTGAGGTGGTTCTCAGTCTTGACGCCGACTTCCTCGACGGTACGACGCCGGACTTTCTCAGCAACAACCGCTCGTTCTTCTCCGGGCGGCGTGTTGACTCCGTCGATGACGACATGAATCGTCTGTACGCCATCGAAAGCCAGTACTCGACGACGGGCGGCACCGCCGACCACCGTCTCCGCATGAAGGCGAGCGTGATCCCGGCCTTTGCTGCGACGGTCGCCGCCGAAATGGGCATCGGGAGCGCGCCGGATTACGACTGGAGTGAGAAAGAAGCCATTCATGCACGTGAGATTGCCCGCGACCTGCAGGATGCCGGGCCGCGGGGCGTTGTGCTGGCGGGAGAGACGCAGCCGCCGGAGGTCCACGCCCTGGCAATGGCCATCAATCAGCAGATCGGGGCGATCGGCAACACCGTGACGCTCCTTGACACGGACGCCGAAGAGGTGACGCCGCAGGACGAGGCCCTCTCGACCCTGGTCGACGACATGAACGCCGGTTCGGTAGACGCCGTCCTGATGATGGACGTGAACCCGGTGTACGACGCTCCCTCTGCGCTGAACTTCCGTGAGGCCCTGCAGCGGGTCGACACCACGATTCACCTCGGCTTGCTGCGCGACGAAACCGCGCGCGCATCCCGCTGGCACATTCCGAAGACGCACTACCTCGAAGCCTGGGGCGACGGACGCACCTACGACGGAACGCTGTCTGTCATCCAGCCACTCATCGCGCCGCTCTACGACGCCGCTCACTCGGAACTCGAGGTTCTCAACGTTCTTGGGACCGGCATCGACGCATCCGGCTACGACCTCGTTCGTGACGTGTGGCGCGATCAGGTATCCGGCTCGTTTGAGCAGGGCTGGCGCCGCGTGCTGCATGACGGCTATCTCGCCGACAGCGGCTACGACGCCGCATCGCCTGGCGCGCCGTCCACGCCTCAGATCTCCGCGCCGGAGGACGACGGTCTCGAGGTGGTTTTCCGCCTCGACCCGTCCGTGCTCGACGGTTCTTTCGCCAACAACGCCTGGATGCAAGAGCTGCCCGACCCCGTGACGAAGATCACGTGGGACAACGTCGCTGTGATGAGTGCGCAAACCGCGGCCGACCTCGGCCTTGCGGCGGATGGCACGTACAGAGACGGACAGGAAAACGGGTACAGCGAAGGCAATTTCTTCGTGGACCGCGTGGATCTGACCGTGAATGGGGAAACGATCAACATCCCCGTATGGGTGCAGCCCGGACTTCCGGATGGGACCATCGGTCTCACGCACGGCTACGGGCGCTCCATTGCCACGACTCGTGAGGAGGAGGGAACGCCGTTCTGGGATACGGACGATCAGACCGACATCTACTTCGACGGACCGATTGCCGGTGGGGTGGGCCCCGACGGCGAACCGGTAAACACGGTGGGCGTCCGCACCTCGCACCTCCGTCCGGCCGGATCTCGCGTCGCCACCGGCGCAACGGTCGAGAAGGCCAGCAGCGGGTACATGATCGCCACGACGCAGGAGACCGGCTCGATGCAGGGCCGCGCCATCGTGCGCTGGGGGTCACTCGAGGAGTTTCGGGAGAACCCCGAGTTCGTCCGGGAAGACACCGAGCCGATTCCCGGCGGCGAGTACGAAACGTTCGAAGAGTTCCCCGAGCTCTGGGCCGAGAACCATCCCAGCGAGTCGCAGGCCTACAAAGACAGCAATTACTTCGACAATCAGTGGGGGATGGTCATCGATTTGAACACGTGCACGGGCTGCAACGCCTGTGTCGTGGCCTGCACCAGCGAGAACAACGTGCAGGTGGTCGGAAAGGACGAGGTCAGCAACGGCCGTCATATGTACTGGCTCCGCATGGACCGGTACTACTACTCGGGTGAAGAGGACGCAGAAGAGCCCGAGATGATGATGCAGCCGGTTATGTGCCAGCACTGCGAGAACGCCCCGTGCGAGTCGGTTTGCCCGGTTGCCGCGACGGTGCACTCGCCCGACGGCACCAACCAGATGATCTACAACCGATGCATCGGGACGCGCTACTGCTCGAACAACTGCCCGTACAAGGTTCGCCGCTTCAACTTTTACAACTGGACCAAGACGCTTCCGCAGGAGGTCCAGATGGCGCAGAATCCGAACGTCACCGTTCGCTCGCGCGGCGTGATGGAGAAGTGCTCGTGGTGCGTCCACCGCATCCGCGATCATCAGCACCGCGCCAACCAGGAGGACCGCGACCTGCGAGCCGACGAGATCCAGACGGCATGCCAGCAGGCCTGTCCGACGGATGCCATCACGTTCGGCGATCTTAACAACCCCGAGAGCTCGGTCGTGGAGAAGCGGAAAAACCCGCGCCGCTACGAACTGCTTTCATACCTCAACGTGAAGCCGCGTCTGTCCTATCTGGGCCGTGTCCGAAATACCAACCCGCGCATTCAGGAAGCGCTCGGTCTGGATACCGACGACGCGCCGGCCTCCGACGAGTCGTCCGAGGAGGTCCCGGCGTAAGCGTCGCCGCATCCCTCTGAGCATGACCAGGGCGTGCGAACGCCCTGACGTTCACCCAAGAATCTAAGCAAGATCACCGTGGATAACACGACCAGCCATCCCACGGCCGACCAGGACCACAATGCCGGGCACTCTCATCATGAGTCGCTCGTCAAGGGAGATCTGTCGTTTCACGACATCACGGAAATGGTGTCGCGACACACAGAGAAGAAAACCCCCCTTGCGTGGTACGTGGCCTTCGGCCTGGCGTCTTCCATGGCCGGGCTGCTGCTCTTGAGCCTGGCGTATCAGGTATGGAACGGCGTCGGCGTGTGGGGCAACAACCAGCCCGTCGCCTGGGGCTGGCCGATCGTCAACTTCGTGTTCTGGGTTGGCATCGGCCACGCCGGGACGTTGATTTCGGCCATTCTCTTTCTCTTCCGCCAGAAATGGCGTACGTCGATCAACCGCGCCGCCGAGGCGATGACATTGTTCGCGGTGATGTGTGCATTGATCTTTCCGACGTTCCACGTGGGCCGCGTGTGGGTGATCTACTGGACGCTGCCGTTCCCCAACCAGATGGAGATGTGGCCGCAGTTCAAGAGCCCGCTTCTGTGGGACGTGTTCGCGGTCTCAAGCTACTTCATCGTCTCCCTCGTATTCTGGTACGTCGGCCTCATTCCCGACCTTGCGACGATCCGCGACCGGTCGACGACCTGGCTCCGGAAGAAAGTCACGGGCTTCTTCGCTCTCGGCTGGACAGGGGCGAACCGCCACTGGCGCAACTACGAGAAGGCGTACCTACTTCTCGCCGGCCTCGCCACACCGCTCGTTCTGTCGGTGCACTCGGTGGTTTCGTTTGACTTTGCCATCTCCGTGATCCCCGGGTGGCACACGACCATCTTCCCGCCCTACTTCGTGGCCGGCGCCATTTTCTCCGGCTTTGCGATGGTGGTGACCCTTATGGTCGTCGCCCGCAAGATCTACGGCCTGGAGAACGTCATCACGATGGACGTGCTCGAGAAGATGAACATCATCATTCTCGTGACCGGTACCATCGTCGGCTTCGCCTACATCACAGAGTTCTTCATGGCGTGGTACTCGCAGGTTGAGTACGAGCAGTATGCCTTCATCAACCGCGCCTTCGGTCCATACGCCTGGGCGTACTGGATCATGATGACCTGCAACCTGATTTCACCGCAGCTCTTCTGGTTCAAGAAGCTCCGACGATCGATCCCGGTCATGTTTGCGCTTTCGATCGTGGTCAACATCGGTATGTGGTTCGAGCGCTTCGTGATTACGATCACGTCGCTGCACCGCGACTTCCTGCCGAGCTCCTGGGGCTACTTCGAGCCAACCTTCATCGATGTGACGACCTTCATCGGGTCCTTCGGTCTCTTCTTTACGCTCTTCCTTCTCTTCCTCCGGTTCGTACCGATGGTGGCGATGGCGGAGGTGAAGGGGGTGATGCCGGAGGCCGATCCGCACTACTATGACGAGGGCGACGGACGTGCTTCCGGCACCAGCGTACCGTTCATCCAGCCTGCCCAGGAAGATCCCGGTCGCAACGAGGCCGGCGAGACCCGAGGCGGCCGATAGCCCTCCGCATCGCGACGCCCCCTGCTCCCCGCGGGACCGTTGCGCGCTGCCATTCCGACGTGCACTACGAATGCTCCCCGAGCCATGTTAGACCAACTGACGCGCGAACTGAAAGCCACGATGGGCATCTACGAGAGCGACGAGGAGCAGGTCTACGGCCTGCTCGCGGAGTTCTCCGATCCCGGGGCCCTGCTCCACGCGGCAGAGGCCGTTCGCGAGAACGGCTACAGCCACTTCGATACACACAGCCCGTTCCCGATCCACGGCATGGACCGGGCGATGGGGCTCGGGAACTCGAAGGTCGGCTTCTTCTCGTTCGGAGGCGCAGTGACGGGCCTGGCCGTCGGTTACCTGCTGCAGTGGTGGACGTCCGCGGTGGACTACCCCATCAACATCAGCGGGAAGCCGTTCTTCGCGATCGAACCGTCGGTGCCGATCATGTTCGAGTTGACGATTCTCTTCGGTGCGCTCGGCGCCGTGGCCGGTATGCTTGCCCTGAACGGACTGCCCCGGCCGTACAACCCCCTCTTCTACTCCGAGCGGTTCGAGCGGGTAACGGATGACGCCTTCTTCCTGCACATCGCCGCAAGCGACGCGAACTTCGACGAGACGGACACCGCGAACCTTCTGCGCAAGGCCGGAGCGCTGAACGTCGAGCTCGTCCAGGATGACGGGTCTGCCGAAACGGCGCCCGCCTCCAGCCTGTAGCTTCCCGCTTTCTCCCGCTGCCGCCGTGGTCGATACTGGGCCCCGCCCGCCGCGACCGCCGCTGACCATCGACACCCGACGACTGATGCGCACTCTACTCACGACCGGATTGATTCTGAGCGTCCTCCTGCTGGCCGGATGCCGAGGGACGACGTCAGAACGCAATCCGATTCACCCGAACCCGAATATGGACTGGCAGCCGAAGTACCAGGCCCAGGAGAAGAACGACTTCTTCGCGGACCAGGCGGCCATGCGAAAGCCGGTCTCCGGAACCGTCGCCCGCGGTCTTCTCAAAGAAGATCCGGTGTTCTACACGGGCCGGACCGAGGAAGGTGACTACGTCGAGCGCCTGCCGATCGAAACCAGCCGCGAGCTGCTCGAGCGCGGACAGGAACGGTACGACATCTTCTGCGCCGTCTGCCACGGCAAGTCCGGCGACGGCAATGGTATCATCATGGTCGGCGGACCGCAGGGGCAGGGCTACGGCTACACGCCCGCCCCGAGCTACCACGTCGATCGCCTCCGCGACGCAAGCAAGGGCTACATGTACGATGTGATCGCAAACGGCATACGGAATATGCCCGGATACGCTCAGCAGATTCCTGTACGGGACCGCTGGGCCATCGTCGCATACATCGACGCGCTCCAGCTCAGCCAGAACGCCACCCGCGAGGACCTCTCGTCCGAGCAGATCGCCCGGATCCAGAGCGGGCAGAGCGCTAACATCGATGGATCCCGCTCCGGCGGCGCCAGCAACAAGTAGCCCGCCGGCCGCAAGCCCTCGACCGGCACGACGTTTTCATATACGAACTGACCGTTTCCGGGCCCGCGCCTTCCTCGGCGTCGCCCGACATCACCGAATTCAACCCTCCCCATGGCCGACTCCGCTCGCTCCAACTCCGCACTGGGATGGCTGGCCGACCCGCTGGCATCGACTGCTGACGCCGCACAGCGCGCGTACAGGTTCACATCCGATCGTCGCGCCTATCTCGCGCCGATCGCGATCGGTCTCGCCCTGCTCCTCGTGAGCCTCGTCGGCCTCACCTCGAACGCGTCGCAGTTCTTCTACTCGTACTTCATCGGGTGGATCAGCTGCCTGACGATTGCGGTGGGCGGCCTGTTCTTCCTGTTTTTCAACCACCTCACCAAGGCGTCGTGGAGCGTGGTCGTGCGTCGCGTCAACGAGGCGCTCGTGTGGGCCTTTCCGCTGCTCTTTGTGCTTGGCATTCCGATCCTATTCGGGATGCACGACCTCTACCACTGGACGCACGCGGAGCTGTACGTTGAAGGGGGGCCAAAGTACGACGAGATTCTCGCCGGAAAACGGTCCTACCTGAACACGCCGTTCTGGATTGGGCGCGTCGTGGTCTACTTTGCGCTCTGGATTTACCTCAGCTATAAGCTGTACGTCCTATCCGTTCGGAGCGACGTCGAGGGAGGGGCAGGCGTCCCGGCGAAGCTCCGGAAAGTGTCCGCATGGGGCCTGCCCGTAACGGCCGTGGCGACGGCGTTCGCCAGCTACGACCTGCTGATGTCGACGGACCCGCACTGGTTCTCGACGATCTTCGGGATCTACTTCTTCATCGGTGGCATCCTTGCAGCGGTGTCGCTCATGGTCGTCCTCCTCGCTTCGTTCCAGCGCGTCGGCGGCATGCTCGAAGGCGTGGTCACAAAGGAGCACTATCATGACCTGGGCAAATACATGTTCGGTTTCACCGTCTTCTGGGCCTACATCGCCTTCAGTCAGTACATGCTGATCTGGTATGCCGGCATTCCGGAGGAGACGCTGTTTTACAAGCACCGCCTGATGCATGGGTGGGAATGGCATAGTGCCTTTCTGATCATCTTCCACTTCATCGTACCGTTCCTCATCCTGCTGCCGCGGTTTACGAAGCGATCGATTCCGACGCTCTCGTTTATGGCGGTGTGGCTCATCGTGATGCACTGGTTCGACATGCACTGGATCGCCGCGCCGACCCAGGGAGCGCACCACACCTTCCACTGGCTGGATCTCACGCTCGGACTCGGTCTCTTCCTGATCTTCGCCGGGACAATCGTGTATCGCCTGAGCCGTCATTCTCTCATCCCGGAGAAGGACCCGTATCTCGGCGACTCGCTGCATTTCGAAAACGTATAGCCGAAGTGACGCCCCCGGGCTGAGGCCGCCATGCGGCCTACTCCGACGTTCTGGATCGAACCCAGCGTGGTGCAACCCGATCGGGGAGCACCACGCGCTTCATGTGCGGCGTTAACGACTAAAGCCCCGCCTGCGTCACACGAGCGTATGATTTTCGATGATCTTCACGAGCCGAATCGACCATCTAACCGGGGTCCGCGTTTTTCCCTAACCCACACGCTGAGCAGAGGACGTTCATGGACAATACCGACACGAACACACGCTTGCAGTCTCCGGATCTCGTAGCTCCGAGAGAGGCAGAGGTCGTGTACGGCCGCGAAGTCACGTTTCACTGGGACGCCGTGGACGGAGCCGACGCCTATACCCTCCAGGTGGCCTCGGACGCCAAGTTCAAAGATGTCCTGCTACAGGAGGACGTGGGTGATCAAACCGCGGTTACCGTCGGAGAGTACTTTCCGACGGACAACAGCACCTTCTTCTGGCGCGTGATCGCCCGCGGGCCCGACGCGGAAAGCCGGGGGGAGCGGATCGAAAGCTTCATCGCGGCCGGTGAGGAAGACGCAAGCCGCGCCCTGTCGTCCCCGGACGAGGAGATGGGCCCCGTTACCGAGCTCGTCCGCGCCGCGAAGGCGGACGTATCCTCGAAAATGCTCGAGCCGGAAAGCCGGTTCGAGCGAGAGAAAGAGATGGGCGTTGCCTACGAGGGCGTCGCCGCGGGACAGATCATGTCCATTGCCGTGTCGATCCTCCTTGTGATCGGCATCGCCGTGATCATCCTGTTCAACTGGTACAATACCACGACGGCCGGTCAGCGAGATGCTGTGAGCGAGGCCGGAGAATACACCCAACTCCGTGAAGTCGAAGCCCAGGCGGAAGAGCAGTTGAGCCAGACGGGCGTCGTTGACGACCAGCAGGGCATTTACCGAATTCCGATTGATGAGGCGATGGACATCATCGCGACAGATCAGTATCGGGCGCAGCAGGCGGAGGAGAGGGGCCGCTCGCCCGTTGTGACCGGTGGTGCGCAGAGCGATCAAAACTGAGGTCTCGCAGCACGCGTACTCACGGACGTCAAGCATCCCGCTCCGGAAGCACCTTTTTCCCATGACTCGATCTCACCGATGGTACGCACGCGAACGGCGCTCGTCGCGATACTGACGTTGTTGTTTGCGGGTGTTTCCTTCGCCATGGCGCAAGAGCCGCCGGAGAAGGAGAAACGCCGCGAATTCGAGGGCGTGGGTATCGAGGCCAAGCACGGACAGACCATTCCCACGGATCTCCTTTTCAGGAACGCGGATGGGGAGCCGGTCACCCTCGATCGGTACTTTGACGGGGAAAAGCCCGTCATCATCAACTTCATTTACCATGAATGCCCGATGCTGTGCGGGCTCATGCTCAGCGGCATGACATCCACGCTGTCGAACATGTCGTGGACGCCCGGAGATCAGTTTCGCGTTCTCTCCATCAGCTTCAATCATCGCGAAACGCCTGAGATCGCTCGGGCAGCGAAAGACACCTACATCGACCGTCTGGGTGCCCCTGACGCCGCCGACGGCTGGCATTACCTGACCGGCGAGAAAGCCGCTGTTGATGCGCTGGCTCAGGCGACGGGGTTTCAGTTTCGATGGGTTGAAGACCAGCAAGAGTATGCACACCCCACCGCCTGGATCTTCCTGAGCGGGGACGCCAAAATCACGCAGTACATTTACGGAATGGAACCGAAAGCCAGTGACGTGCGCAAGGCGCTCGTCGAGGCCTCCAACGGGGCGGTCGGCAACCCCCTCGACCAGGTGGCGATGTACTGCTTTCAGTTTGATCCGGAAGCAAATACCTACACCGCCGATGCATTCAACCTGATGAAGATCGGGAGTGTGATCACGATCTTCGTTCTCGGAGGCGCGCTTTTCTTTTTCTGGCGCCGGGAGAGCGATGACCTCCGTGCGATGGAGGATGGTGATCCGCTCAATGACATCGACGACCTTGACGATCCGGATGCGCTCCGAGAGCGCCTCGGCTCGTCTCAACCACACGCGACGTGACGGCTTCGTGCAGCAACCGCACGAGGAGCGTCACGCACCGGGTGTCGATGCGCTGCTCCACGGCGCATCCCCTAGCAATTGAACACCATTAACGACCTGTAATATGGGCGACCAGGGCACATTTTGGCTTCCAGAAGCCGCGTCGACGATCGCAGGGGAGGTAGACAGCCTCTTCGGCTTCGTGACGTGGGTCAGCACCATCCTGTTTGTGGGTGTCGTGCTTGCGATGTTGTACTTTGCGATCCGCTATCGCCGGAAGAGCCCCAGTGAGCGGCCGCAGCCGGTGAAGGAAAGCAAGATCCTGGAGATTTCCTGGATTGTGGTCCCCACCATCCTCGTGCTCCTGGTGTTCAACTGGGGGTTTAAGACGTTCATCAAGATGGGCGTAGCCCCGCCGGACGCGTATGAGATCCGTGCCGAGGCGTGGAAGTGGAACTGGCGGTTTACCTACCCGAACGGGACGACGAGCCCGGACCTGTACGTGCCGGTGGACCAGCCGGTGAAGCTCCGGATGAGCAGCCAGGATGTCATCCACAGCTTCTTCGTACCGGCCTTCCGGGTGAAAAAAGACGTTCTTCCAAATCGATACAGCCAGGTCTGGTTCGAGGCCACCCGAACGGGCAACTTCGACATCTTCTGTACAGAGTACTGCGGAACGGCTCACTCCGATATGATGTCGACCGTCAAGGTCGTATCACGTCAGGAGTTTAACGACTGGCTGGCTTCCGGCGGTGGAGCGACTGACGACATGCCGCTCCCCGAGCTGGGCGAGTTGCTGTACGAGCAGCAAGGGTGCCAGACATGTCACTCCATGGACGGCTCCCCCAAGGTCGGACCGACCTGGAAGGATCTCTACGGCAAACCCAACCACCCGATGGCCGACGGTTCGACCGTCACTGCGGATGAGGATTACCTCCGCGAGGCCATCGTCGAGCCCGGAGTAAAGATCGTTGAAGGCTATCAGAACGTGATGCCGGCCTCATACTCGTCGTTGAGCGAGCGCGAGTTGGCCGCTCTAATCGAGTTTATGAAGTTGAATAGCGAATACGCCGAAGAGGGATCCGACGGCTGATGCGCGTTGGGGCGCTCCACGGCGACCCCTACTTGTGACGGCCCGGTTCTGTCTCGACAGGATACCGGGCCACCGGGGCGGCGCTGGAATCACGCACCGGTCCCATCGAGTATCGAAGTTTGAAGCACCTGTACGAAACCTTCACTTATCGCACCAACGCACATATGGACGCCGCGACGAAAGGGGCCGAAGTGGCGCACGAGGAGCACCACGACGAGGCGCACGATCAGAATTACCTTCAGTTCGAGCCCGGAATCTGGAACTGGCTGACGACGAAGGACCACAAGAAGATCGGCATCATGTATGCCGT
>NZ_DAXETW010000111.1:0-5462 GCF_051155795.1 Longibacter sp. | reverse complement strand
ACCGACCTGTTTTCCGGCGAACCGGCTTCCGCGGAGTTTGCCCCGCTTGAAGTGGCCGGTATTCTCCTCCTTGCGGCCGCGGTCGGCTTCGCGGTCCACAGCGTACTGCATCGCATCGTGCGGCTTGCCACCCGTCGGATGAACGTGGAAATGCCGATCCGGGGTGCCCTTCTACGACGGATCCGTGGACCGCTGCGGCTGCTGATGCCGATCATTGCACTGTTCACCGTGCTGCCGGCCATCAGTGCAAGCCTCGGGGAGGCGCACGTCTGGGTTGAAGCCGTCCTCCAGGTCCTGTTCGTTGCCTCGGTCACATGGCTCGTCGTGGCCCTGCTGCTCGCAGGCGAGGAGGCGATCGCCGAGCGCTACGCGACGGATGGGCCGGATAACCTGAAGGCGAGGAAGATCGTCACGCAAACGCGCATCCTCCGACGGATCGTGTCCACGGCGGTCGTGGTCATTGCCGGCGCGATCATCCTCCTGCAGTACGAACCATTCCGGGAGCTCGGGGCAGGGATCCTGGCGTCGGCCGGCGTCTTCGGGATCATCTTCGGGATCGCCGCGCAGCGAACGCTGGGCAACGTGGTGGCCGGGATCCAGATCGCGTTTACGCAGCCGATTCGCGTTGACGACGTGGTGATCGTGGAGAACGAATTCGGGTGGGTCGAGGAAATCACGCTGACGTACGTGGTCGTCCGCGTGTGGGACAAGCGGCGGATCGTGATGCCGATCACGCACTTCGTCGAACAGCCGTTTCAGAACTGGACGCGGACCTCGTCCGATCTGCTCGGGACCGTCTTCCTCTACGTGGATCACACGACGCCCATTGACGCGGTACGCGAGAAGCTGCAGAAGATCGTCGAGGCGTCCGAATACTGGGACGGGGAAGTCTGCAAGCTGCACGTCACGAACACGACGGAGCGAACGGTGGAGCTCCGGTGTACCGCCAGCGCGAAGAGTGCCCCGGATCTATGGGAGTTGCGGTGCGGTGTACGCGAGCAGATGGTTGCCTTTCTCCAGAACGAGTATCCGGATTCGCTGCCGGCGGTGCGAACGCGTATCCAGGACGGGCCGAACGGCGTGGTGGCGGCGCTCTCGGACGAAAGCGACGGCAACGGCAGCAGTGCGTAAGACCGGGGAAATCCGAGCACCCGGCGTTGGTGAACACAGAACACCCCGACCGGCTCACAAAGGAGCCGCCGGGGTGTCTCTACGTGTTGCGATCTGTGGCCGGCCTGGCCACCGGTCGAAGGGGGCGAAGCGCTTGGGCTACGCCACTTCTCGGTTTTCCGGCTTCGAGGCGTCCTCAGGCCAGAGACGTCCCACCTGCTCTGCGTCTTCCGACACAAACGCGGGGGTTGCATCCGGCTGGGACTCGCGCGTCTCCTCGACGGGCGACGGCTCGGTGCCGGCGCGACTCGACAGCATGATGAGGAGGGGCGCAAGCACGAGCGTGGTCACAAGGGACCACATCAGGCTTTGCGTCCAGAACTCCGCACGAACGGTGTCAATCATGGCGCCCCCGAAGCTCGTGAGCACCCAGACACCGATGGCGGCCAGGGCAAACGTGAGTAATCTTTTCATGGCGTGTGTCAGGCGAATCGTTGAGCGGCGGCGACCCGAAGGCCGTACGACGCGGTGGATTCGCTACCTTTGTTTGTCGTGGATCCAGGGGGCGTAAGGAATCTGCTCGGCGGCACGTCTGCTGCACGCAACGACGAGACCGACGCCATCGCGATGCAGCGGCGTGTAACGAACAGACTCTCATTACGTAATACGCGGGTTCAAAGCGAAACCCGACGGGGTAAACATGAAGCTCCAACTATACCTTACACAAATCTTTACCACTGTTTTCCGGACGTGTGTCTTGTACGGGGGTTGCTAACGTTACATCCGCGTGATTCCCCGATCCGGATCCGAGAGATCGGTCTGGTATCTCCAAAAGGTCCCTTCTTCTGTAAGCAAATGGATGAGGCTTCATATAATCCTGAGGATGATGGATACACGTGGGGCCCATATGACTCGGTGCGAGCCGCGCTTCTGGCGTACGTGAGGTATGGGGCGAGGGCGAATGGGAGAAGGGGGCTGGGAGGTGCCGGATGGGTATGCGTGCGCTGCTGAGTGCATAACCTTTAGCTCGTATCGACCCACTTGGCAATTCGACCTTCGCCCGTCGAATTACCCTCCCTGCAGGAGCGGATACGGGTTCACGGGGTGCCGGGCCCACGGGCGTTCCAGGTCGTCCACGGCCCAGATCGCGAAGTGGAGATGCGACGCCTCCGCATTGCCCGTGGCGCCGACGATGCCAAGCCGGTCGCCGGCGTCCACCATTGCGCCTGCCGCGGCCTCGTCCGCGTAGCCGGAAAGGTGCGCGTAATAGTACACGAACGACGTGTCGGGTGACACCACGTACAGGCTTTTCCCGCCGAGACCGCCCGTCCGTCGCCGCATGACCGTTCCTTCGGCGGCCGCTACGACCGGCGTCCCGGACGGAGCCATGATATCGATCGCGTGATGCGTCCGTCCGCCGGAGCGCGGGTCCTCGAATGTATCGACGAGGTCCGATGCCGGCACGCCGGCCACCGGGAGAACGAGCGGAACCGACGGCCTCCGTCCGGACGGCGTGGACCGCGACGTTTCAGCGGTTTCGCCGTTGCCGAAGATCGGGGCAGACGACCACGGCGACACCACGCTCAGGTCCACGCTCGCAATCCACACGATGACGGCGAGCGCTATGACCGGGACCATCCCCTCCCGCGCCAGCCACCTCCAGGACGTGTCGGCAGAATCGGTGCACATACGGGGCTCGTTCTGAAAAACTCATCGCCGACGGCCCGCACGCGGGGAGACCCTCGATGCGAGGCTGCCAACGATCACGAATTGGACTGGAAAGACGCGCCCTGCGGCCGCAAAGTTACGCCCTTCGTCCAGGCATTCTCTGCTTCAGCACCGCAGATCCGTCGCGTCTACCCCTTGATCACACCCAGCGGCCGGAGCTGTGCGACGGCCTGAGAGATGCCCGCACCTTCGACGGCTTCCACGACGCCCGCGACATCCTTGTAGGCTTCCGGGATTTCCTCACGGACCGTCCGGTCGCTTTCTCCCCGAACGATAATACCTTCATTCGCAAGTTCGGCCGTGACGTTCCGGTGTCCGGCTGTCTTGCGTGCCTGCCGACGGCTCATCTTCCGTCCCGCGCCGTGGCACGTGCTTCCGAACGTCTCCTCCATCGCACGCTCCGTCCCGACGAGGACGTAGGAGTAGCGGCCCATGTCGCCGGGGATCAGAACGGGCTGCCCGACCTTCTGGTAGCGGCCGGGGACGAGCGGGTGTCCGGCCGGAAGCGCTCGCGTCGCGCCCTTGCGGTGGACGCACACCTCGCGCTTCGAGCCGTTCACTGTGTGCTCTTCAAATTTGGCGATGTTGTGTGCGACCTCGTAGACCGTAAAGAGCCCGTGCTCGCGCGGGGACAGGTCGAGCGCATTCTCGAAGGCCCGTCGCGTGTTGTGCGCCATCACCTGCCGGTTGGCAAATGCGTAATTGATGGCGGCGCGCATTCCGCCGATGTACTTCCGGCCTTCCGGTGAGTCGATCGGGGTGCAGGCGAGCTGCCGGTCCGGGAGCTGAATGTTGTATTTCTTCATGGCCTTGTCCATGTCGGACAGGGCGTCGTCGCACACCTGATACCCGAATCCACGAGAGCCGGAGTGGATGATAACGGTTACGGTGCCTTTGTCGAGTCCCATCACCCGCGCGGCGTGCTCGTCCAGGATCTTCGACACGTAGCCGACCTCGAGGAAGTGGTTGCCGGACCCGAGCGTACCGATCTGGTCGAGGCCGCGCTCCCGGGCGCGTGCGGACACGGCGTCCGGGTCCGCCCCGTCGACCCGGCCGTTTTCTTCGATGACGTCGAGATCGGCGGCGGAGCCGTAGCCGCTGTTCACCGCCCATTCGGCGCCGCGCTGGAGCACGCGTCGAAGTTCTCCCTTGCCCACCTGCATTGCTCCCGACGAGCCCACCCCCGTCGGCACGAGGCGGAAGAGGTGGTCGACCAGCCGCTCGCGGCGGTTCCGGTCCAGGTCGTCGACCGTCAGCTTCGAGGCCATGAGCCGCACGCCGCAGTTAATGTCGTAGCCGACGCCTCCGGGCGAGATCACGCCGTCGTCCGGGTCGAAGGCGGCCACGCCGCCGATCGGAAACCCGTACCCCCAGTGAATGTCCGGCATGGCAAGGGACGCCTTCACAATGCCGGGAAGGTGGGCAACGTTCTTCGCCTGCTGCGGGGCGTCGTCGGAAAGGATGGCCGGCAGCATGTCCTCCGAGGCGTACAGGATGGCCGGCACGCGCATCCCATCCTTCTTCGGCAGCTTCCACCGATAGTCGTCGATTTTCTCAATCTCGTAGTCGGGCATGACGGTCCGAATCGGTGATGAGGGAGAACAGAGCGTGAGGCCCGGCGCGCTGGCCGTAGGTGGCGGCCTACGAAGCGGCAAGCCCGGCAGATGTGGAAAACAACCGGCGCGCGGTCAGAGGTCGTAAATTACCTGCACCTCCCACGTTCCGTCGGTTTCCTGGATCTGCATATCGTGGAAGGTGACGGCCTTAATTTCGGTGTAGATCGGGTGCCGTTCCCGGTCGATGTCCTCGCCATGACAGGTGGCTTCAAGCCGAAGGCCGTCCTGCGTTTCGGAGACGGTGACATCGAAGCGGCGAAAAAGGACGTGGCGTGTTGTGTGCAGAAAGTTGAGCTCCGAGAGCCAGCGAACCATGAGCGCCTCGGCGTCTCCGGCCTCCACGACGACGGTTTCCTGCGTCGTCTCGCGAACGGTCTCGATGTGGGTCAGTAGCCGAAACGTTCCCACCGCGGCCCGGGCGTAAAGGGTGTCGCGATCCGGCGCCGTCACCACAATACCTACATCGGCCGTGTGATCGATCTCGCGGAGCCAGTTGGGCATGAGGTGCGGGGCTCGTCAAGGGGAGAACGGGGGGCAGATCGCTGGGCCCCGTGCAAGCGGGGGAGCATGTTCACGCACGATCGAACCGGCAGATCCGGGCCGCGGGCAGCAACGTTGGAGTTCAAGTCGGTAGGGGAGGGGACGTCTTGCTCTTTCGCGTGAGTGGCTCCTATATTGCCGCCGCAACCCTGTTCTCCGACCTGTCCCTGGATCCTTCGACCCCATGTCGGAAAAGACGCTGTTTCAAAAAATCATCGATCACGAGGTCAACGCGGACATCGTCCACGAGGACGATCACTGCGTCGCGTTTCGTGACATCGAGCCGCAGGCTCCGACGCACATCCTGATCGTGCCCCGGAAGCCGATCCCCAGCCTCGACGATCTGAAGGAGGAAGACCGTGATCTGATCGGGCACCTGTTCATCGTTGCTCGGGACATTGCCCGAGAGGAGGGCCTGCGCGACGGCTACCGCACGGTCATCAACTGTGGCGATGACGGCGGCCAGTC
>NZ_DAXETW010000110.1:0-6122 GCF_051155795.1 Longibacter sp. | reverse complement strand
CGTATTTCAGGAAGTAGATGTACGGTGCCTCCGCCAGCGTCTGGAGTCGGGAGGCCGAGACAGGTTGTGCTGTGCGGGAGAACAGGTCGAGCTCAGGGTAGTCACCGGCCGGAAGCAGGCCGTCGTGCTCGGTGTACTCGTCGGACGCCAGAGCATCGCGCGCTGCCTCCCCATGCAGAATAGCCGGATACTGCTCGGCGAGATGGTCGCGCGCCGTCGGCTTCGTGCGGTCGGTCGTGACGCGACGTTGGCGATAGGCGGCGAGCCATGCATCCCGGTTCGAGAGAGCGAGGTCTCCACGTCCGGGAATCAGCGGTACATCCCGTCGCGCTGCTGCATCGCCGGCCCGGCGCTTCCGGGCGAGAACGTAGGCGGACGGGTCGCACTCCTCCCCGGCCGTGACGTCGAAGGTCCGCGTGCAGAAGGTGAGCGGTCCGCGATGACGCGCGAGCGCCTGCTCCGTTCGCCACAACAGTTCGTCGGCAGCCGAGAGCGATGGTTCCTCCTCATCCAGGTTCTGGAGCATCTGGCGGTCGCCATCGGGGAGCAGACCGTTTTCGCCGACCGGGGCATCGAAGGAGACGCCGTCCATGCCAACGATGTAGAGGTGGGAGCGGTCGGAATACCCGACGGCATCCAGCGGAAGGATGTGCACGTGTCCGGGGCGTGCCTGCTGCGGCTGTACGTTCTGCGAGGACAGCCATTTTTGAAGAAGGCTTGCCACCCGTCCGGCATCGTCTGTCAGCGACACCGGTGCGTGCTGCAGGTTCTCCAGTTCCTCATAGAGCCGGCGCCGGGCCGCCTCGTCCAGTGTGCGCTCCGTCTCCCGTTTGTCCGAGTCGTCCGTCGGGCCGAATGAACGTAAAAAGCGAAGCGTACCGGCTGCCATTGTCTCCAGCGACACCGACCGGTTCAGGCGCGACAGGTTGATTCGCTCTCGCGCACTCGTCTGATCGTCCGACGCCGGACGCATCGTTCCGGGCTGTATCAGGTCGACCAGCAGAAGGACGTGCTCGAACACGGCGTTCTGCTGTCGGAGCCGGTCGGCAGCCGCCTTCGCTCCCGTCTCCTCTTCCCGCTCGCGTGCCTGGTCGACGGCACGTGCCAGGCCTGTCAGCAGTCCTGCACGGCCTGATTCATACGAACGCTGCGCGATCAGGGTAGCCGCTCGCGCCGGCGTCAGGTCCGGGGCATCGGATGCACGGGCCTCACGGTCGCTGATGCGAAGAAGGCCCTCCCGGAGCATGGCAATCAGCGGGGCCGCCGCGAAGTCCTCCCGGACCCATTCGTAGAGGCGGGCGAGCGCCAGCCCCGTCTGTGTCGTCATCGCAGGCTGACCGGCGCCGGAGAGCACGGGAATGCCGGCACGTTCAGCGCGATCCGGAAGGAGCGTCGCGTACGGGCGAGCGGTCGTGTAGGCGATCGTGACGTCGTCGAAGGGGACGCCCGCATTCAGAATGTCCCGCATCACGGCATCAGCCTCACTCAGCATGCCGACGGCCCGCACGAACGCCGGGATAGCGGAAGGGGACGATTGGTCCTCGGGCGCACAGCCTCCTGCGTCCATCTCGATGTACGGCACGTCCGCGAAGCGAACCAGCACCGATTCCCTGGGCGCCGTCTGCGGGGCGGATACGCCGGCGCGGAGAAAGTCTTTCGCCCCGTGCCGGAGGCTGCGCACGAAACGGGCCGCCCGTTCGGACAGGGTGACGCTGTTCAGGGCCACGTAGACCGTTTCGGTCACCTCCGGCGCCGTGCCGGAACGGACCCGTTCCTCTGCCCAGGAAAGCACGTCCGCCTCATCGTACAGCCGGTGCGCGTCGAGCCGGTCGATGTAGGCGTCATAGGCGTCCGAGACGATGCGCAGCGTGTCCTCCGTCCCGCCCTGCAACGCGTGCTCCCGGAGACGTGTGGGATCGACCGCATCCAGGCGCAGCGTATGGACCGCCTCGGCCACGGTCCGCGACAGGTGATGCGCACCGGGCGCGGACGACGCCTCGAGGGACGACGCCATGTCCTGCAGAATGTCAGCCGCGTAGAACAGCCGATCGATGGACC
Source organism: Longibacter sp. (assembly GCF_051155795.1). Lineage (NCBI taxonomy): Bacteria > Pseudomonadati > Rhodothermota > Rhodothermia > Rhodothermales > Salisaetaceae > Longibacter > Longibacter sp. Next base: position 4,064 of record NZ_DAXETW010000110.1, on the reverse strand, counting down.
GAACGGGCGTGCGCTGCGACTCCAGAATGGGCCGGCGAGCCAGGTATTCGGCGTATCGCTCGACCGGCAGGGCGTCGACGCCGTGGAGGCCGCCGAGCCGACGTGCCAGGTCCGTCTCGACCGCATGACCATTCTGAAGCGTCGGGACAAATACGACCAGCGGCGCATCGGGATAGGTCGCGCGCGCAGCGGAGAGCTGGTCCAGCACAGGGGAAGTCGACATGGGCGACGAAGGGACGGGGGATCGCGAAGAGAGGGGCATGCCTCGTCCTTAACCGGCAGCTCAGGTCGTGGATTCGGACAGCCCGTGAGGACCGATGGGCACACCGAACGTCCCCGACGCAGTGACCGCCGCGTGAATCGCCCCGGCAATCTTGCGTCCCCCGCGTTCGTTCGGTTCAATTTGCTGGACGTAGTCGGCCGGTTCGTCGCACACGCGTCCGAGGTCGATGGCCGGACAATCATGATCCAGCGCTGCCTGCACGATAGCATGGTTCCAGTGCGTCAGCGCCGCCTCAATGATGCGCTGCTGTCCCGTATCCGAGAAGTCGCCCGGGTAGATCGTGCAGACCGTCGTCGGGAGACCCAGATCGAGCACCGATCGAAGACACCGGCGGTAGTCCTCCGCAAATTTATCCGCGATGTCGGCAATCGCACGAAAGGCCTCGCCGACGGTGCTCACCGACCTGGACAGGACGTCGACGCTGAGCAGGGCGTCATTCCCGCCTACGCTCAATACGATGTGGCTCGTCTCTGCAGGAAGCGTGTCGATCTGATGCCGGATGTCGCGCATCCGCGCCCCGTCGACCGCCTCAAGCGAAACCGTCCCCCCATCGCCGAAAAGATCGTCGAGAACCGCCCGTACGTCCGGGCCGCTGGCGGTATACGCCGCGTTGTCGAGAGTTGAGTCGCCAATCAATGCGAGGTGCATCGGATCGAACGTTAGAACGGGGACGATGAGGATGTTGCGGGTTTAATACACACATTCCGCTAAATGGCTACGGTTTCACCCATGATTTCTCTCTCCGTTTTTGAATCTTAGACGCAGTACTTGTTAGGCATGTAAGCGACATGTACGCTTTGCTTGCATTTTCCACATGATTTCTTCGGTCCATGTCGCACCATTCACGGTTGACGCCGACACGGTGGGTTGTCGCCCTGCTCGCTGCCGTCGGGCTGATGACGCCATCAACAGGTGCGGCGCAGATCGCGCAAGATACGACTGCACTCGGCCGACTCGAGGTGATCATGCCGCGTGAGGTCGATTCCGTCTACGTCATCGTGGATGGGGACGTTTGGAATGCACAGAATATACCGAACGGAGCGACGGCCGTCGTTCCATCCGGCCGAGAAATCTCGGTGACGCTGGCGGCCGAGCGGCGACCGGATGTGACGATCACCGATACGTTTTCACCGAACGAGACGAGGACCGTCCGGCCGCGAACCAAGCGCCTGTTTCGTACCAACTATCTCAAGGAAAGCAGCTATCCGGCGCTACGTGCGGGACACAATGTGCGGATCACGACAGGGCCGGAGTCGATGATTTCCGTCAACGGGGATTCAATCGGTCACGGGGCAGGCACGGTTCGACTCCCTGGCGGCCAACACGACGTCACCGTCGGTCATCCGGAGGACGGATCGAAGACGCATACGTTCGACGTCGTCACGCAGCCGCTTCGGCTGTACTCGATTACGGTCTACACGCGACCGGCGCTCCGGTCCACGTCGCGCTTGCTCAGCGTGGTGCCTGGTGCGAGTCAGATATATAAAGACCAGAAATCGAAAGGATACATGCTCGCCTCGACCTTCGTCGTGGCGTCCTTCGTCTCCATCTGGCAGCATCGACGATTCGATCAGGCCCTGTCCGACCGGGCGGCAATCCGAGACGATTACTGGACCGCCGAGGCAGAGACCCGTGCGTTTCGCCTTGGCAATGAGATCGCGTCACTAACGTGGCGGGCCAATCGGGTATCGACGATCCGCGACGTTTCATTGGGGCTCATGGGAGCGACGTTCCTCTACAGCCTGGTCGATGCATGGCTCGATACACCGGAGCGTGGCTATCGAACGCCGAAGCCGGTGAAACCGGGCATCCGCCCAATGTTCGGGAGGAATGGAACCGGTGTCAAACTCCAGTTTGCCTTTTAAGAAGTCCCGTCCCCAATGAACATTGCTGTGATCGGCTCTCTTCGCACAGCGCTCGTCTTCTTATCGGGTATCGTCACGGTCACAGCCGTCCTTCTCGGCTGCGACGCCGTAACCGAGTTCGAGCGACAGAACCCCAACGACCCGGGCAGCGATCAATTCACTCCTGACCCACCGGAAGCGCTCAGCATCGACATTCGGGAGGATTCCGCGCTCGTCACCTGGCAGGACGGGACGGAATTCGAGAGCGGTTACGTGGTTGAACGCATGATCGACTCCAGTGGCACGTTTACCGCTGTCGCGGAACTGCCTCGGAATACCGTCACGTACCGGGAGCTGCTTCCGGACCGTGGGATCTACGTCACCTACCGGGTTCGACCGGTGTCCGACTACGCGAACACCGACTCCGTCTCGGCCAGTCGTTCAGAAACAGCCCCCCGGCATGCCCGGAACACGTTTGCTGTCGATGCAGCCGCAGCGCGCGAGACCGTCGTGGTCAACTGGCAGCATCGCTACGCCGGCATCGACTCGTTCCGCGTGTACCGTTCCTTCGATAATTCCCAGTGCGACCCCCGATGGTCGGAGTACGAAATCGGACCGGCGGCGTACGTGGCGTCCGTCAACGATGATCGGCAGTCGTGGGTCGACAGCACATACGTCCCCGGGGAGCGGTGCTACTTCCTGAGTGCCGTGAACGACGGGATTGAGAGCCCCTGGTCAATACTCTCCGACGCGCCATCTGCTGTGATCCCTGAATTCCAGGTGGCCCGGATCGTGAACGATAACGAAAATACCGATCCGGTCCGGACGACCCTTTCCTGGGAAATGGAGGCGCGATATCCGTACGAAGACGCGATCATCGACCCGTCCGGCATTCTCTTGGAAGAGCAGCGAGACGATGGAGACTGGGTGCAGATTGCACGGCTTCCAGGGGACGCACGTAGATACACCATTCCCGACCGGGATCCGGGCCGCGCGTACACGTATCGCATCCGGTCGATGGCTGGACCGGGCTCTTCGCCCATCCACATGTCCTACGGCGAGGGTCTCGCACCTCAATACTCGTTCCCATTTCGACCGGAGGCCGTAGCATTCGGCCCTGATGGCGACAGGCTGTTCGCAATTGCGCCGTTCTACACCGACGTCGAACCCGGTTCTATTCATGTCATGGACCTGCAAACAGGGGTCGTGACGCCGTGGCGCAGTGCTCCTTCCTCCGCCGCTGGAGAAATGCTCGGCGTGTCGCCCGACGGACGCCGAATTCTATACATCGCACCCGACCTGGAGAATGTCGTCCTCGATGCAGAGACCGGAGATGTCGAATACCGACTCTCAAGCGATGTCCGTCAACCCAGTTTCGCGTGGAGTCCCGACGGTTCCACCCTCGTTCTTCGGACAGGCAGCGTACCGAATGAGATCACGGTCCTCGATTTGGAAACCGGCATGACGGACGTAGACCAATCTCTCCGCCGGGAGTCCCCGATCACGTCCCTCCTGGCATTTGCGAACGGCAATGTCGGATTCACACTCCGGTTCGGTGATTACGGTATCCTTCCGGCCGGCGGTGGCGAGCCCATCCTGTACGAAAACAGGGTCCGGCAACAGAGATACAGCAGAGATCATAACGGCCAACCGGTCGGCGACCTGGACGGAGCGTACGGTCCGGTCGACCCTTCGACGGGCAGACGGCAGAGCACCATCCGTGCGGTCGGAGGAGGACGCCCCGGACCGGGCCGTCTTATCTCGTTCAGAGGGGATCAAACGAATCAGTACCGAATCTGGGATCCGCAGAGCGGGAGATACCGGTTGGAAGGCGCCCAAGTTAGCCCGACTGCCTCTATTTCATCTCGCTCCGATTACATCTTTGTGTCCGGGCATGTGCAAGAAATCGTCGACCGGTGGAGACGGAACCGGTAAAT
>NZ_DAXETW010000109.1:0-6630 GCF_051155795.1 Longibacter sp. | reverse complement strand
CGCATCCAGCCTGCAGCCATCGCCTCGCTCCACAATGACGAAGCCGCCCGAGAGGTCGGTGCCCGCATCCTGAACAGCGGCGCCGTCAACGGCACCAGCTACTCCGGGCAGGGGGTGCTCACGTGCATCGTCGACTCCGGTCTGGATTTCGACCATGGCGATTTCATGGATGCAAGTGGCGATACGCGGGTCGTTTACCTGTGGGATCAGACGAACACAACGAGCGGGCAGACGCCGGAAGACCGGAGCGGGACCATGAGCGGTCTGGACTACGGCACCGAATACTCGGCGTCCGATATCGACGCCGGAACGGTGACCCAGGAGGATACGGACGGTCACGGTACGCACGTCGCCGGCACGGTGGCGAGCAGTGGCAACGCGCTCGTCCTCAGCGGCAGTCAGACCACGCCCGAGCATCGGGGGATGGCGCCGGATGCGGACATTATCGTCGTGAAGGCCGGCAACGCGTCGTTCGCAACCACGGATGTGATCGACGCGATGACCTACTGCGGGCAGGTGGCGACGGATCAGAACCAGCCGCTTGTTATCAACATGAGCCTCGGGTCGGATTTCGGGGCGCACGACGGTACGGCGACGCTCGACCTCGCCGTGGATGCCTTCACCGACGTCACGCCGAACGACGGTAGCAACGATCCCGGCACCGCGCCCGATCGGGTCGTCGTGGTCTCGGCCGGCAACGACGGTGCTTCGGCACAGCACGTGACGGGGACGATTGCTGGGGGGAATACGGCCTCCGAGCCGTGGACGGTCGGAGAGTATTCGCCCAGCGACGGAACGGCGAATGACTACGTGGGCATCCAGAAGTGGTTTGACACGGCCGAGGACGTCATCATCACCGTGACAGCGCCCAATGGAACGGACAGCGCGACGCTGACCGGTTCAGGCACGACGGTCGACGACGTGAGCGAAGAGACGCCGTCCGGGTTGATTATTTTGGAGAGCGGGATCGGGCTGGACAACGGCGACCGGTACTTCGACATCCAGATCTTCGACTATGAGGATACGTCGGTCGACCCGGCGGCGGAGATCACGCCAGCGGAAGGAGAGTGGCAGATCGAGATCGAGAATCCCGGGTCGTCGGCCTTCACCTACCACGGGTGGACGTGGGGGGCCCTGGTGCCGGGCTCCTTTGACAATGGTGACGGCGACTACACGATCGGCTCCCCGGGGACGTCGACCGGTGCGATCACGGTCGGCTCCCACGCTCACCGGTGGTACTGGGGCACGAATGGAAGTGTATATGGCTACGCGAGCGGCGCATTTAGCGACCGGAGCGACATTTCGTTCTTCAGCAGCCGCGGACCGCGTCGCGATGGCGTCGTGAAGCCGGATCTTACGGCCCCCGGGCAGGCGATGGTGTCGGCCTACTCGCAGGACATGCCGGAGGTGGATGCCAGTGCCATCTTCGACCAGGACGGCATGCATCGGTACACGCAGGGAACCAGCATGTCGTCTCCCGTCGTGGCGGGGTCGGTCGCTCTTCTCCTCCAGGCCGCACAGCAGGAGGGCACGTCCCTTACCGCGAACCAGGTGCGTTCCTACCTCACGTCGAACGCCGACACCGACGGGTTCACGGCTCAGTACGGCGCGGTGCCGAACGCGGTGTTCGGGTACGGAAAACTCGACATCCTGGACGCCGTCGTCGACTTCCTCGGTGGAACGGCGAGCCGCGAGATGATTGCGGACTACGACGACGTGGCGTTTGGCGACATGACCCGGCTGGATATCACCAGCGCCGCGCCCCGGATCGCCATCCGGTTTCAGCCGACGGTGAACGGGCACGTCAGCGGCAGCCTGCTTCGGCTCTGGCACGATGGCGGCAGCCCAGGCGGCTCGGCGATCGGCCTCACCGGTCCCCTGAACGTTGAGATCTGGTCGGACGACGGAAGCGGCGCCCCGGACGCGCAGATCGGCAATACGGTCGCCGTTCCGGCTGAGCAGCTTTTCCCCTTCACGCCGAACGCGTTCGACCTGCAGGCGGCGGACGTGAAGGTGACCGCGGGTACGGACTACCACCTCGTGCTGTCCGCCGCCAATGCGTCCGATGCGCTCTACCTCTCGGGGGAAACGGCATCCGGGGCCGGTCGGACCACCGTATTCGACGGCACGGGCTGGTCCCAGGCAAGTGCGGATCTGCAGGCAAGCATCGAGGTGGCGCGAATCTTCGGCATCACGACATCGCTGCCGGTCGAACTGGCTACGTTCGACGGCCGGCCCGTGGATGACACGGTTGAACTGGTGTGGACGACTCTTTCCGAAACGAACAACGAGGGATTCTACGTCGAGCGGCGTCCGGGCAGCGCCAACGCCACGGCCGCGTGGACGACGGTCGGTTTTGTCGACGGAGCCGGGACGACGAGCGAGTCGCAGCAGTACCGGTTCACCGATGCCCGTCTACCCTTTGGGGAGCGAGAGATATCGTACCGCCTCCGGCAGGTAGACGTCGATGGTACACCGACATACTCGAAATCCGAAACGGTTCGCCTGGGTACCCCCGGTCAGGTGACGCTGCACCCACCCTTCCCGAACCCGGCTGGCCGCCAAGTTACCGTGCGATACGAGCTGCCGGCGGACGGACCGGTCCAAATCGCTGTGTATGACGTCCTCGGGCGCCGGGTTCGGACCGTTACGAATGGGAACGACACGAAAGGGAGGAAAGAAGTCACAGTTTCGACCGACCGGCTCGCACCGGGGATGTACTTCGTCCGGCTCGAGACGGGCGGGACGATTCGAACACAGCGACTCAGCGTCGTGCGCTAACGGTGGGGGGCTCGTGACACGATGCGGCACACGCGGGACCGCGGGTCTATCGGTCGCTCCTTATTCCGTGTGGCACGCCGTACGCCGAAGCGGGCAGACCGTCTTGAAGATGCTCGCCCCGGCGTTGTGAGAAGAGGTGTCGGGTCGTATGTTGCCCGGGTGCCTCCCGGTCAGCGTTTCGTCATGATGACCTCTTCCGACACACCTTCGCCCGAACCGCGCGACACGGCGCGTCCTACCGCCCGTTGCGGTCGTGTGGACGATGCTCGTTTGGACGATGCGGCGCTTCTCGGCCGGATGGAGACTCACCTGAGAAGCTGGCCTGAGGACCAGGGGCGCCGGGTCTTCCTGGAGTGCTACCTCATCATGACCCGCAACATGCTCGCGGGTGTGCACGGACGCCGGTTCGGCGACGGCAGGTGGGTCCACCGGCTGCTTCACCGGTTCGCGGCATACTACTTCGACGCGCTTGATGCGTACGAACGCACGCCGTCCTCGGCACCGCCGGTCTGGCAGCTTGCATTCGAGGTGACGGATGCGGCCAACAGAACGCCGGTCCAACACCTGCTTCTCGGCGTGAACGCCCACATCAACTACGACCTGGTGCTGACGCTGGAAGAGGTTCTGGCTCCAGAGTGGCCGGATTTAGAGCCCGAGCACCGCGCGACGCGATACGCCGATCATTGCGGGATAAACCGCGTCATTGCCGATTCCATCGACGCCGTGCAGGATACCGTGCTGGAGCCGCGAATGGGGGTTCTCGGCGCGGTCGATGTGGTGCTGGGACCGCTCGACGAGATGCTGGTCTCCCGGCTGATCACCTCGTGGCGCGAGGACGTCTGGCACAACGCGCAGGATCTTCTCGCCTGCAGGTGTGACCGGGACCGGAAGGCCTGCCTACAGTCCGTAGAAGATGACGCGATGCGGATCGGTGAGCGTCTGATCTGATCGCGCGAGGCAATATGGACGGCCTGACACGGACGAACGACGGTCCGATCGAGGGCGTCCGGGTGTGACGCGCTGCAGGTTTGCAATGCTGCGGGACGCTTTTCATTTTCGCGAGACAACGGCGTGGCGTCCACGTCGCGTGCTGCGTCGAGACCTCGCACCTGCGTTGCTAGCACCGTAGATCGCTTCACAGCCTTTTTCAAGCCCCCCTGAGGTGATTCTCTATGTCAACTCGCATGTCTCGCTCCCGCGCGTTCTCCTCCCCGGCCGCGCGAACGCTTGCTCTCGCCCTGTGCGTCTCGCTCCTGTTCGCATTCACGGCGTGCGACAGTGGCGGGAGCGGTGACGACGGGTCGACCGTGGAGCCGTCTTACACGCTGGATGCGACCGGCGACTCCGTAGACGCCTCCTTCTCCGGCAGCGCCCGGTGGTCGAGCGGATCGACGGATGCAAGTGCCGAGGCCATGGCGGTGAGCTTTTCGAGCGACGATAGGACCGACCAGGGCCTCCTGATTCGGGGCGCCGCCCGCCCGTCGACGGGCACTTACTCGGTGCAGAGCATCGACGGGACGAGCGACAATCTGACGGCGACCTCCGACTTCTCGTTCTACTACGTCGATGGGCAGAGCGACACGTCGGTGCAGTACCTTTCGACCGGAGGCACGATTACGATTACGGCGTCCAGCGACGACCGGCTTTCGGGCACGTTTGACGTCACCGTCAAGCGAGTGGACCCGCTTGCGCCGGGCGACGGAGAAACCAGTGCCACGATCACGGGCACGTTCGACGCCCCCTACGTCGACAGCGGGGTCGGTGTGTTTGCTCCGTAGGAAGCGAGCAACCCGATGAACGCGACGTGCTGCGTGGTCCTTCGCCTCTGGAGGTACCGCACGACGATTGGCCCCGGCGTCGACGTCATTTCTCGAGCCGTGGTTAAATGAACCAGATCATCCCCGCGGCGGTCGCTATGATGACGGTCATGCCTCCGAGGATCGGGCGCCGGATGCGTTTCGTCCCCAGCGCGAAAACGATGCTTCCCTTAAGCAGCGTGTTGGCTGCCGCGCCGATCACGATAGCGCGGGCCGCCGTCTGCGCTTCGACGGCGCCGGCGGGTCCGCTGAGCCGTGCCATCGACAGCGTGATGGCGTCCACGTCGGCCAGGCCCGACAGGAGGCTGGTGACGTAAATGCCGGCGTCCCCGAAGTACGTCTGGGCGGCGTTCGTGGCGACGAGAATGATTGCGTAAAGTAGTCCGAAGGTGATGGCGGGCGTCAGGCGGAAGGGGTTCGTCAATTCGGTTGCGTCCGCTTCGGTGCCGGCGTCGCCGGCCTTGTAGAGGTAGGCCGCGTAGGCGATGCCGGCGGCCATCATCGCGAGGATGGGAACGCCGACGACCCGGAGCAGCGACACATTGACGACGGCGACCTCCACCAGCACGCGAAGAAACATGATCGTCCACGCGAGCACGACGCCCATGCTGAAGGCCCGAGCGAGGCCGGGCGCGTCCCGGCTGCGCTGGGCGAGGCTGAGCGTGACCGCCGTGCTGGAGGCGAGTCCGCCGAGGATCCCGGTGAGGCCGACGCCGCGTCGGGCACCCACGACCTGTATCAAGACGTACCCCAGGAAGCTGATCCCGGAGATGAGGATGACGATCAGCCAGACGTTGTAGGGGACGACCACGTCGAACGGGGACGGACCGTAGCCCTGTCGCGGCAGGATGGGCAGGATGACCGCCGTGATGACCGCGAATTTCAGTGTCGCGAACACGTCGTCCCGGTCAATGGTCTCGGCGAACGACTCCGTCTGCACCTTGAGGGCGAGCAGGACGGTGGTTGCGACGCCGAGCGCGGCCGCCAGCTCGATGTAGTCCCAGGCGCACAGCATGCCCACGCCGAGCGTGATGAGTGCGGCAATCTCCGTTGTGAGGCCCGTGTTCGTCTCTTTGGCCTCCTGGAAATGCGCCACACCCAGAAGGATGGCGACGCCGGCGACGACCGTGCCCAGCAGGACCGGGGCCTGCGCGAGGTCGGACAGCAACGCAAACGAAGCCCCGAGCAGGCTAATCAGGGGGAAGGTCCGTGCCCCTGCCAGTAGTTCCTGGCTCTCGGGGTGACCGCGCTCCTGAAACGCGTACTCCCGCTGGAGGCCGATTAGCAGCCCAATGACCAGAGCGGTGCCAAAACGTAAAAACAGATCCGGCAGGCTCGCTTCCATAACACGCGGTGACTCATTCGCGGGGAGACTCGTGCCCTATACTACGGAATTGAGCGCGTTCGGACATGGGAGCCATGGCTTGCATGCGCCATCCCCGCAGCTCGCCCACCGTCGCACGGCCGTGCGACGGTGGGGGCAATGCGGGGGCGGGGGGCCATGCCACGGCGGGCAGGTGCGACGGCAGGCGCTTACTGTGCTTTTATGAAGCAAACATTGTTATTATTATGTGTAGCTGTTATTATAATATTCAGACCACGCATCATGCGTCTGGGGTGTGCCGCGCCCTGTCGACGCAAAGCTGGTTGCGCCGAAGCCTTTCTACGTGCGTTTCCGCATAGACCGTAATCTCAACCCTTCCTTCTCGTGGGCCGCAAGGAATCACGGTGTGAGCGCTACGTGACGCACTTCGTCTCCCGTCGGGCCAGGGGATGGGACTATACTGGATCGGCGGTGTACTTTGTCACGATCTGCACGCACCGACGGATGCAGCTCTTCGGCGAAATTCAGGAGGGCGTAATGGCATTGAATCCGATCGGGCGCATAGTCGCGGCCGAGTGGCGCCGATCCCAGGAGATTCGCGATGAAATCCAGATCGGCGCATTCGTCGTGATGCCCGACCACATGCACGGGATCGTCTGGATGGAGCCCGATGTCCATGACGAGGTCGAAGCACCGCGGTTGGACGGC
>NZ_DAXETW010000108.1:0-11455 GCF_051155795.1 Longibacter sp. | reverse complement strand
TAAGGTCTTGGAAGACTCCGAGGAAGACTCCAGGGAAAACTCCGAAGATGAATAGTGACGCACGTGTGCTGTCGGAACATGGACGCCTTGACGTATCATAGCGCAATGTCCCCTAAGTGTCCCCCACCTCACCTATGGCTGCTATATCCTTTGGTATAAGCCACTGATATACATCGGTTTGTGGAAAATAGAAACCGTATAGCCTTGTGCAATCGCACTGCAGAGGTCAGGAGTTCGAATCTCCTTAGCTCCACACAAAAAACCCCACCAGAACGCCCGAAACGGTGTTTCTGGCGGGGTTTTCTGCGTTTGTGCATACGGCTTCAGAAATGGGCCGCTACAGACGTCTGTTTGCAGAACGTGCAGGCCGATCATTACGCTTGGTTGCCCGTACGGCTAAAGGGTTTTTAAACCTTTGCTTGCAGAGAAATACACGGATGTGCGACGAGCAAAGCGGAATCGTGTGCTTTTCCTCGCCGTCTCCGTGCGTCGGATCTCTCCCAGTCGTGCTCTGGTTGCCACTGGCTAACGGCCTGCTGTGGCCCCTCTGCTGATTCTCTGGCCGTTCGTTTCTGCTCCCTTTCAGTCTCATCCATGTCCGCGCCGTCCCTGAACGTACCCGCGCTTCCCGGTCCGACCGTAGCCTTCGAGAGTTCCTCGTCCGGTGGGGCACCGGCCCCTCCGGATTCGTCGCCCTGGCGAAGACTGCTGGTTTTTTCCGTGATGATGATTGTCGGAGCGGTAGCAGGCGTATTCCTGGGCGACAGCCTGACGGGACCGTGGACCGCAACGGATTGGGCGCTGCTCGCTGTGGCGACGCCTGTGGGGCTAATGCTCCTTATCGCGATTCATGAAGCCGGACACACCGTGGCGGGGTCCCTCGCAGGATTCCGACTCCAGCACGTCTCCGTCGGGCCGCTCAAGATGCAACGTACGCCTCAAGGGTGGACGGCGTCGCGAAGTCAGCACGGCGTTTTCGCGGGCATGTCGCACGGGGTGCCGGGACCCGACTTGCAGGCAGCCCCCACCGAGGTCGTGCGCCGGGCCCGCGCGATCCGGCTGATCGGCGGCGCAGCGGCGAATGTGTTCAGCGGACTGCTCGCCCTCGGGCTCGCCGCGCTTCCGGTCGGGGAGACGGTGGAGACGGCTGCCCTCGTCTTTGGGATCATGTCGCTGGGGGTAGGTTTTGTCAATCTCCTTCCCCTTCGCACGGGGAGCGGTTTCATCACGGACGGTGCTCGACTCGGGCCGCTCTTGCGGGGAACGCCGGAAGCTAATCGCGATGTTGCGCTGGCAACGGTGCGCGCTGAGGCATATGGCGGAACTCGGCCGCGAGAGTGGAGCGCCCGATGGGTAGAGCGGATGCTCACCCCGCGCGACTACGGCATGACCGACGGCAGCACGCGCATGCTTGCCTATCGCCATGCACTCGATGCTGGCCGCACGGACGACGCACGGGCTTACCTCGCGGAGGCCCTCAACCTGCTCGACCGGTTGCCGAGGGCGCAGCACGGCGGACTCATGGTCGAAGCCGCTTACTTCGAGGCCGCACACCGGGAGGATCCGGAAAAGGCCCGGGTATGGCTGGAGCGCGCTGGCGGCGGGAAGGGCGCGTCCATTCCGGGCGTCCCTTCGTGTGCGTCGGGACGGGCTGAGGCGGCAGTACTGTTGGCTGAGGGGAACCACGCCGACGCCCATCGCCGGATCGACGACGCTGAATCCGCACTGAGCGAGCATCCGGTGGATGGGACAACCGTCGCGGAGCAGGCCTGGCTGCGCGACCTCGCTCGCCGTATGCCTCACCGTCCCTGACGTCGTGCCCTGCTCTGCTTACACAATCCGGTCGCGGATCTCCGGAGCGTAGGAGCGGCTGACGCGGAGACGGGTGCCGTCGACCAGTCGTGCCACGTATCCGCCGGAGTCGTCGCTGCGCAAGTGGTCGACTGCACCGAGAGAGATGATATGCGACCGGTGCACGCGGGCAAATCGGCGCTCGTCCAGCCGCTCCGCCAGCTCGCCAATCCCTTTCGAGGAAAGAAATGTGTTCTCCTGGGTGTGCAGCTCGGAGTAGTCGCCATCCGCTTTGATCCACAACACATCGTCGAGCTCGACGGGGATGATTTTGCCGCCGTGGCGCACGTACAGCCGCTCGGGGGCATCCCCCGGCGCTTTGGCGGCTTGCAACAGGTCGGCGATGCGGTCGGCGTAGTCGCTTGATTCACCCGTACGGGACGGTGCTGGCTCTCTATCAGGATTGGCGTCGTTAGGGTCGGGTCGGCCATCGTGGCGAGCAAGGACGCGACCCACGGCGGTGTCGAAACGGCTGCGCTTGTACGGCTTCAGTAGGTAGTCCACCGCGCCGGTCTCGAACGCCTGAATCGCGTACTCGTCGTAGGCTGTCGAGAAGATGATGTCGGGAAGTGTGTCGATCTGCTCCAGCACGTCGAACCCGTCACCGTCGGGCATCTGCACGTCCAGGAAGACCAGGTCGGGGGCCTCGGCGTCGATACAGTCCACCGCGTCCGAGACGGATCCGGCAGACCCCACCACGTCAATCGCGTCGTACGCGGACAGGAATTCGTCCACGAGCGCACGCGCTGGCGGCTCGTCGTCGACGATGATCGCTCGAAGCGGAGGGACCGACGGGGAGGAAGATGCACTCATCTCGATCGAAAATCATGGAGTGAACGCGGCACGATCTATCGCGCCATTTCGCCCGGTGCAGCCGCACTCGGTGCGCTGTAAGAACCAGTTTACACTTCAGCCGATACTGGCACGTCGAACCAGACCCGGAAGCCGTGCGGGCTGACGGCTTCGGCGTGTAGTCGGCTTTCTTCTCCTAAAACCTTCCGCAGCCGTGCGTCTGTGTTGACGAGTCCGACGCCGCTGCCATCGGCTCCAGCATCTTCACCGGCGCGTTCGTTTTCGCGCTGTCCATTTCCGCGATGTATCTCTGCTGCGTTATTGCCGGTGAGCGGAAGCGTTTCTCCTGGACCGACGCCGTTATCCTCAACAGTCACGCGGAGCCTGTCCCGACGCTGCTGCACGCCAAGCTGGATCGTTCCGCCGTCCTCCTTCGGCCCAACGCCGTGTTTGACGGCGTTCTCGACGAGCGGCTGAACGACCATCGGCGGGACCGGCGCGTGGAGGGCGTCGTCGGGCACCTTAACACGGACATCGACGCGGAGACGGTCAGAGAAACGGTGCGATTCGAGGCTCAGGTAGCTAGCAGCCATTCTCAGCTCGTCGCGGAGCGGAACGGTGTCGCGGTCGATGCTGTCGAGCGAGTGACGAAGCAGTTGGGCAAGGTCGGCGATCATCTCCCGCGCTTCCTCCGGGTCGGCGTAGACGGTGCTGCTGATGGAGTTGAGCGTGTTGAAGAGAAAGTGCGGGTGCACCTGTGCCTTCAGGGCAGCCAGCTCGCGCTCCCGGGCCAGGGCGGCGTACTCGGAGGCCTGCTTCTCACGCCACCGAAGCCGCTGAAACGACCGGACGAGGTGGTAGATCGCAAACTGCACGGCGTACAGCGTTCCCCCACTCAACAATACCCATTGATACGACGCCTGAATTTGCTCCACGACAAAATCGCCGATGATAGCATCCATGAGAGCCAGATACAGTTCCAGCCCAACGAACGCGTACACGGGGGCCATGACAAGATGCGCGATCAGTGGCCGGATCCAGTGTCCGTCATCCATCGCACGAACCGTCCCCCACCACACCGGCACGCTCAACATCGCGTGGAGCAGCGCGAAAATGAGTTGTCCGGTGAAAAGAAAGGCGAACGGGGTCTCCGGCTGGTCCTGAGCGACGAGGAAGGAATAGAGCAGTGCAAAGAGTGCCCACCCGACGGCGGAGAGCCCGACGCCCGCGGCCGTGATGGACGGCGGCGGAGGCGTCGCCTCTTCCAGGCGCTTGCGAACGGCCTCGGGCGTCTCCGTGTGCACGTCGGTGTTGAGAGGCTCGGTGCGGGAGGGCATGACGGGTCAGGTCCGGGAGTGTTCAGCGGTCACACGTCGGTTCAGGGCTCCTTACTTTGCAGAGTGAGACTTGATGGCTACTCCGCGGCGGCGAGCTTGGGCATCAGGACGTTTTCAACCCATGCGTACTCTGGGCGGACCGACAGTGCGCTCTGAAACGCGTTTCGGGCGGGGTCGAAACGGTCAGCACTCGCGTGTGTGATTCCGATCCAGGCATACGCCTCGGCATGTCCCCAGCCGGGTTCGAGCGACTTCGACGCCGTGTCGGAGGCAGTTGCGTTCTCCTCAAACTCGCGAATGGCTTCTTGTAGCCGCTTCAGGCCAAGATCTTTATCGCCGCCCCACATGCTGGGTTTGTTGATGAGGCTGATACCCTCGGCGATCAGAACGCGCGGGTTGTCGGCATCAGCAGCCTTTGCAGCCTCTAAGCGGTTGTCGGCTCTGGGTCCGTAGCGCATTCCACTGAGCATGCCCTGTCCGGCTTTGCGTCCGTAGACGAGAGCGAGCAACGCATTGGCTTCTGCCCATCTCGCCCGAAGCTCCAGCGCTTTCTCCAGGTGCTTGGCGGCGTCGTCCATGTACGTCTCCTGCTGATCCTCGCCGGATACGTCGATGAGACGGTAGTCGGCGAGGCCGATGTAGTAGTGGCTGACCGCGGCGAGGGTGTCGGAGGCGGTAGCTCGCTGGAAGAGGCTTCGCGCTTGCTGTAACGTCGCGGGGTCGCCATGGGTTGTTCCCTCTTCAAGAAGGTCGGTTCCCCTGGCCAATAGTGAGTCAACAGGCTGAGCAGACGTCGCAGATGGGGCGAGGGTGAGTAGCAAGAGGGTCAGGAGTGAGGCTGCGAGCGTGGAAACAGACGAGGAAGATGACATAATAGCGGCAGCGTGTGGTGAGCGGTCGATGTCGCAAGGTCCAAAGCCGACGAAACGGGTTCGTTCTCGGCGGGTCGATGAGTCGCGTGTCGGATCGATAAGGCGTTGCGAGGCCGCCCCTGGTCAGAGTTGGACGGTGACGCCGACGTAGAACGAGCGCCGGAACAGGCTGCGCTGGTAGTTTGATTGGCGGTAGTCGGGAGAGTACGTAACCCCGAGGACGTTGCGGCGGTCGAGGGCGTTGTTAACGGCGGCGTAAAACAGCGCGTGCCGCCCGTCACCGAGGGGCCAGAAGTAGCTGAGCTGCAGATCGAGGCGTTGGTACGTTGGCAGTCGCTGACTTCCGACGGAGCCGTCCACGGGGAGAACGTTCCCTGCAGGCCCGGTACGCGTCTCGATGACGGGTGTGTACGGTTCGCCGGAGGTCAGCCGGTACGAGGCGCCCGCGTAAACGCGAGGTACGATCTCCACTTTCCCCACCAGCGAAACCTGATGTGTGAGGTCGAACGGTGCCGGTCCGTCGTCAAGCACCACGTCCGCCCCAATGTCGCGTGGCTGCGTCCGATCAGCGTCAAGCAGGCCGTACGAGATCCACCCGCTGACGGGCGTCTCCAGGAACGTTCCGTACTGCGCAAACACGTCGAAGCCGCGAGCTTGTCCGGTTCCGGCATTCGCGAAGGACTCCGGACCGGTTCGGACCACGAGGTCGTCGTAGGGCTTCCAGTAGCTCTCGACGCGAACGAGCAGCGGGTCGCGGTCCATCGTCACCCCGGCTACGACGTGCTGCGCCGATGCAGGCCGCAGCGATGTTGGTCCGGCGTGCTGCCCGGCATCTTCCAGGTCCGGCCCTTGATGGTAGCGTCCCCACGCGAGGCGAAGCGTCGTCGTTTCGCTCAAGGCGAGGCGAGCCGACGCGCGCGGATCCACGACAACATCGCCTGTCAGCGCGTAGGCGTCCGACCGGGCGCCGGCGGTGAGCGTCAGCGGCTCGAATCGCGTCGTAGCAAGCTGCGCGTAGCCGCCGGTCCGCCGGTCTCGGACGGTTTCGTCAACGGAGAAGACGGGAGCAGATGGGCCGATGACATCCGGCTGTGACGGAAATTGGCCTCGAAACCGGTAGCGGCGACGTTCTGCCACGACGCCGGTTTGAAGCGTCCAGTCTGGCCCCAGTCCCCAGACAGCGTTTCGGCGAGCGTCCAGGCGGACGGCCCAGGTGGCGTCGACGAGGCGGGTCTGGAGCACACCGAACGCGCGGTCATCCTCAAACCGGTTCCACGACAGGCTCGCGTCCAGCGTCCACGTCCCCGCTTGCTGCATCGCGTGGAGGACATGAAGCTGGTTCGTTGAGCGGCTGTCGAAAAGCCCGTCGTACGCGCCCTGCGCCGAGTTTAGGCCAATTTGGTTGAGTCGTCCGAACGAAACCCACGTCAGCTGCCCGTCTGGCGCGTAATCCCAGTTCAGCACCGCGTTTCCATCCCATCCCTGGGGCGCCACCTCGAACTCATCACCCCGCCCGTTTACAGCGAAGAGAACACCGGTGAACGACCGATTCCCGCTCACGCGAAGCCCGACCGCGTCCCCGATCGGCTGGCTGACGGACACCGATGCTCCGGCAAGTCCCAGACCGAGGGATTGTGACGCCTCTTGCGGGCGATCCTTCGTGTCCATGGCCAGAATCCCCGACAGCGCGTCGCCGTACTGTGCCGAGAAGCCGCCCGTCGAGAACTGCGTTCCGTCCACGAGGAACGGCGGCACCGTACCGAAGGCACCGCCGGTGGGTGTTTCCGTTCGGTATGGATGCACGAGTGGCGCTCCGTCGAGAAGCGTCCGGGTTTCGCTCACGTCGCCGCCGCGGACAAATAGCCCCGCCCCGTCTCCCGGTGCGCCGATGCCAGGGAGGGCCTGAA
The DNA here is from genome assembly GCF_051155795.1 of Longibacter sp. NCBI lineage: Bacteria > Pseudomonadati > Rhodothermota > Rhodothermia > Rhodothermales > Salisaetaceae > Longibacter > Longibacter sp. The sequence goes on along the minus strand of NZ_DAXETW010000108.1, from coordinate 4,696 downwards.
GTGCGCGAAAGATATCGCCGGAAGCCCCCGCCGTCGTGACGGCTTCCAGTGGCGTCAGCGAAGCCTGCGCATCCATGTCTAGCGGCGCCCGTGCTCCTGTGATCACGGCTTCCTGCATTGAGACCTGCTGGTTTGCAAGTCGAAACTGTACGCGTGTCGTGTCACCCGCAGTCAGCCGGATATCCGTAGACGTGGTTTTATAGCCCAGCATCGACGCGCGAAGTGTGTGGGGGCCGGTGCGCGATGTCGTGAAGACGAACGCGCCAGTTGTGTCCGTCGCGGTGCCCACCGTCGTTCCAGCAAGGTAGACACTCGCAAACGAGAGCGGCGCGCCCGAGGCATCGGCAACGGTCCCCGTGACGACGGCGGCGTTGTTCGTCGACGTCGGCTGGGACATCGCCGGGTTGAGGCCCGCTGCGGCGGCGATGCCGAGTGCGACAAGCAGCACAGGGCGCCAGTACGCAAGGCTAAAGGGAACGGCAGAACGAAGCGGACCGAATCGCGAGGGAGACATGGGGATGGGCGGCGCGACGAGAAGACGGTTCGCGTGCCTGTAGCCGCCCCAGGGCCACGCGTTCGCCCAGAATCGACGAACCGCGTCTGGAATCGACGAACCTCAGTCTCAAGGGCCTAGTCTCTCGCTCCAGACGCTTCGCCCTTCTCGGTTCCCATTTCGCCGTCGTACGTGCGTCGGTTCGTTTTTGATGGAGATGTAGGCTTCCCTACTATCCCTGTTATCTCGCCCAGCCAGACGTAGAGGATTCGAGGGTACGCGGGCGCGCGGGCGTCATCAGACGGCAGCGGTCCCGCGCCGTGCCTGGGGCTACCGAACGACGGTGATCTGTTCGGTGCGCACCGTGCCTGCGGACTGCAAGCGTACGAAGTACGTCCCACTCGACAGGCGGCTCGCATCCAACGACGTCGTCTGCCGGCCCGGTAAACCGACGCAGAATGCGTATATCGAACGCTTGAACGGCAGCCTCCGACGTGAACTCCTCAGCGCGTATGTCTTCCGGACGCTTGATGAGGTCCGGGAGAAAGCGCAGGAGTGGCAGTACGACTAGAACCACCGCAGGCCGCACAAATCGCTCGGACACCAGCCACCCGCGAGCCTGCTTCCCCTCGAACTCTCTACTTTTGACTGGGCCAGATAATGAGGAAGCTTACACTACAACGACAGGATTCGCGGTTCAACCCCGGCGTTGGGTGGTCGAGCGCACCTTCGCGTGGCTCGGGCGCTACCGGCGGCTCGCAAAAGATTACGAACGCAAGGTTCAAACCGCCGAAGCCATGATCAAAATCGCCATGACACGGCTCATGCTGCGTCGGCTGACTCGAGCCTGACAATTTTCAGACACCCTCTAAATAGCCTCTAGCACTTTCACTTATCGGGTGGCCTCTGCTGACTTAAGCGCTGCAACGCGCTTGGGTATGAACCAACGATCCATAAGACCGCGCCGATGAAAATGATTATTCCTTGCAGTTGACCGCCAAGGCCATCCCCACCTGCTATACCCAGAAAAGCGACCCATAAGCCCAGTATCGTGTTTGTGACCTTCCCAATTTTACTCGGTGGGATAAACCTGTATGTTGAGAACAGTGCGCCTATAGAAGGAATCAATCCTAGTACAAGAATCAAACTGTCCGACCTAGGTGCAAAAAGATACAGTAAGACGATTCCTGCTATTGATATGCAGCAACCGGTAAGTCCCACCTTCTGAGACTTGGTAATCGTTGTTGACATGGGTGCTTCAGTTAGATGAGATTACCTGGCGCCGAAGTCGGTCAGGCTGCGATAAAGCCGTTGGTCTGGTTTCTCGAAGAGGCAGGGTCTATCATCTGGATTCGTCTAAAAGCAAAACCCCTGCTAGCCATATCTCTTGGGCGCCAGGGGCGTCACGTTTTTTATTCTATTTTTCTGCTTTTTGAACAGGCATCTGTATCTCATGGATAACCATCAGAACGATAAACATCTTTACAATAGTAATCATATCTCTTTAATTTATGTTTAGTGAGTTATTGAGTGCTGGCCATGCGGCTGCACTTGTTTCTCGCCTGATATGCCAGCAACCCTTTATAAAGGCTAAGTTAAGGATTGTTCAACCCTTGATGCTGGGTGTTTCGCTCCTTCAATAATATAGCACTTTTTGTGTCGGTGTCGACACCGTTACTCCATGCGGTAGTGATACCTTAAGGGTATTGTCGTTCCGTCGCGCGAGCTTGACCAAGAAGACGCTCTATTGGGTTCGTTGTGGCACCGAGTACAAGTTAGCGAAAGTCAGAGAATGGAGGTGGCCCAATTGTAGGTGGGTCCTGAATGACCGGCAGGCCGGATAGCTTCTCCCAGCCCCAGCAGTGAGCGTATAGTATAGAATAATATCATCGCTCTGGTGCGCCGATCACGTGCAGACTGTTGGACACTTCCTGGAAGAGCGGCTGATACTCGTCCCAGAGGCGAGCGGGACTGACCAGGTCGATTCGGGCCAGATACCTAGGCGTAGCAATGAAGACTAGCTGGTTACGTTCGGGTTCGGAGATCTGCTCGCTCTCTCCCGCCAAGGTGTAGGTGATGGTCCTCCCGTTGGCAATTTGTGTGCGAGACGAGTCCACCCGTTCAAATCCAGGGTTTGACTGTAAAAGCCCGCGTATGGCTTGCGGTGCCCATCGTTCAACCTCGACGTTCGTCTGCTGCCCACGTGGTGCTACCCATAGATTCACGCGGACGCCCTCAGACAGATATCCATCGACGTTTGCCACCTCCGCGGACTCCGGAGCGAGCATCAGACCGACATTGAAGTACCCGTCTTGCCCCCATCCGGCCTGATAATGGTCTCGCCACCCCTCCGGTTTACTCATGCGCATGACTCCATTGGAGCCGCGGTAGGTAGTCATTGAGTACGATTCCGGGGTGCTTCCTTGGACGGCTGCGATATCTTTTAACTCCGACCGGTCGAGCTCGGAGAGCACGACCCATCCTTGCAGCACACTTCCCTCGACGGAAAGCGGGATTTTGGTTCCGGGTTTTTGGCGTGAGAGTTCATCGAAGGTGATCGACATCTCTCCGATGAAGTCGGGCTCGCTCAGGTCTTTATCTTCGACGGCAAACTGCAAGCTGGTTCCCGCATTAAGGTTGACCGGACGTTGGGGTTGAAATGTGGCCGTCTGGGTATCACGCTGCCGCCCCAGGTTTGCTTTCAGAGCCCCATCCTGGTAAAATGTGATCATGGGATCGGGAGGGCCGCTGAAGTCCCAACTCTTCCCATTTCGGGTCTGGTTGGAGACCTTCACGCCGATCTCGTCAATTTGGTATCGGCCGGGGCCAATCTGGCGCGTCTCCCATTCAATCGGTTCAGATTCCACATCTTTCAGAAACGTGTATTCGACCATGATGGGCTCGGCCTCCGCGATTCGGAAGTTTTGCCTGACCTCCTCTGCAGAAAGTGCAATCGGGACGCTACTCCCTTTAGGCTCCAGTCCACGCAGCCGCACCTTTGTCGTCAGCTGATTGCTCTGGGCCATCCGGCGAAAGTCTCCGCCGGGTTGTCCGATGACAGACTGCAGGTTGGCGGCAACGCCAGAGGTGAAAGACGACGAGCGACCACGGATCATCACGTCAAGCGACCAGCCGTAGTAAATGGCTGAGATGAAGTAGTCGGCGTCGACATTTCGCGGCCTCCCCCCTTGCAGGTCAAGTCGGTCGACACGCGTGATGTTCTGCACCTTCAGGAGTGCGTATCGGTTCTTCGACGCATCAGACCATTCACCACTGAGTAGCCCGAGCGCGTTGGCTGTCGCATTGAGTTGAAACTGAGACTGTTGAAGACGTAGGTCAGCCTCGTATGAGTTGTCACTCTCAGAAACCGTGCGTGCGCTGGCGTCCGGAACCACTTCAACGACGCTAAATCCCGATCCATTAATCGGTCGCCCACGTCCAAGCTGCTCCGAGCTTATTCCTTCTGGTGCAGGAATCCGCACCCGTTGCTCACGCTCATAGGCCACGTTTTGTGCCTCCGCTTCGGTCGCATCTATTGAGGCAATGAGACCGATCACGAGGATGAAAAACAGGGGCACACGACCCCCGATAGTGCTCCGCAGGCGTGTCCACGCAAAACCGTGTTGAATCATCTGGATATCTGAAACTGCAGCAGTACGAGTAGGAGATGTGTTCCGTGTAAACCAACGCATGATCGACATGAGAACATAGAGTGTCAGCGAATTAGGTTATCGCACGACCGTGACCCGTTCGGTCGTCGATAATTGATCCGTTCGCGTTCTCAGAAAGTATGTCCCACTCGAGAGTCGTTGTCCGCTGAGGTCAATGCTCACGGTCTCTCCAGATTGTACCATTCCCTGATGTAGAACGTCGACCTGGCGCCCCAAGATGTCATAGAGCACAACGCGCATGTCCCCGGTTTCACGTGGTGTCACCGTGGCCGTTGGATTCGCAGACGGCGACGACCGAACGATGATCTCGACCGGGTCGTCCGGGATAACCCGAACCGACACGGTTTTCGATAGGGTTTCCGTGCCGTCGATGTCGACCTGGCGAAGCCGGAACTGATGCGTGCCTGTTCTGATCTCCTCAACGGCGAATCGGTAGCTCGTCGCATCGGAGGTCGTTCCTTGTCCTTCGACAAACCCTGTTTCGAGCCATTGGGCTTCTTCCGGCTTCTGGTGCTCGACGTAGAACCCCGCG